>JAKOVF010000085.1 GCA_029782225.1 Chloroflexota bacterium
TAATTCTGGCCCGAAAATATGCCTTCCGTCCCGATTTCAAACGGGGCAACTATAGCGAATCGACGTCCCAGATCTCTGAGTCATGGTCTAAATTGGCCGAAGAACTGAAGCAGAAGGCTGTGATGTCGGGGGCAATGCCTATTATGTCAAGGCAAGTTAAGAAGCGCCAACCTGATTTCTGGAAGGGAATGTTCGACTATCAGTCATAGACCGCCCGGACTAAAGTCCGGCGGCTTGGCCCTGGCGTCTGCTCCTCGGGCAATGCCCTGGAGCTTCATCCGCCGAGCCTTTAGGGCTGTATGACGGCAGCCCATCGCCAGAGAGCCTGCTCTCTGGGCGATATTGATGGAGGCAACGAGATCGGCATGGTGCTGGAAACCACAGGATTTGCAACGGAAATGGGCTTGGGAAGAGCGATTGCTCTTCTCGCAGTGCCCACATCTTGGGCAGGTTCGGGAAGTGTTCCTGGGGTCTACATAGACAACAGGGATGCCTCGCTCCAAGGCTTTGTATTCGACGAACCGCTGGAGTTCACCAAAGGCCCAGGAGTGCATATCTGCTCGTTGCTTCTTGGAGACTCGTATCCGTTCCCGTATATACTTGAGGTCTTCCAGCACCAAGATGTCGCCTGGCTTCAGCGATTCAACGATTCGCTTGGCCACGACATGGTTGACGTTGCTCATCCATCGGCGCTCCTTGCCAGACAGCCGTTTCAGGAGTCGCTTGGCTCCTTTTGTGCCCTTCTTCTGGAGCGCTTGACGGAGTTTACGGAAATGCCTGCGGCGAGCCATGATCGTCCCGCCAGGGAAGACAAGACCGTTAGAGACAACAGCGATGTTCTTCAGCCCACGGTCAACCCCGACGGGGCGTTCGCCTTTTGGGTCAGGGACGGGAGTGGACAAGACGATGTTGATGTAGAACTCGTTCTTCTGTCTGGAGTATACAAGTGTTGCGGAAGTAGGGTTTTGTCCTGCCAGCAGATGCCTCTGGTAGTTGCCAATTTGAACGGGCAACACCAAGCGGCCAACATGGGTAGAGACGGAGACGGATTCTTTTTCCGGGATCCATCGGAACGTTCTCTGATCAAGACTGATGCTTGTCGGCCTAAACTTGCGGACCTTACGGGGCTTGCGCTTCATGGCCTCGGCGACCCGGGCGATAGCCCGGATAACCAGATTCGCCTGAAGGCCATAGCGAGTCTTAATCTCTTGGTAACAAAGGTGCTGGAGCTTGACCTTGTTGGTGGTCTTATGCTCCAAAGCAACCTCCCGGATGTCCTGGCAGGCAGAGGCAAACCGGGACATGGTTTCCAGAAGAATCGATGCTTCTTCCTGACCGACTTGGAGCTTGCAACGTACTGTTTTAATGAGGGTTGCCATGCTACCACCGATCACATTATAACATAGAAGGAGGTGCTTGTCGCCATTCCTCCCCTCGGTCTAAAGCCCAGGGGCTTCCTGGCGACGTTTCTGTGATGTCAGCGTTTACTCGCAACCTACCCACGCAGGGGACCATTGGAAAGCTGGAAACGACGATCGTAGGCGGCGACCCCGTTACGCAGTGGGTGACTTACTATGAGTGCCAGGCTGACATTCAGACCCTACGCGCTAGTGAACAGTTTCATGGGGACGCGCCGAGGGTTGAAGCGACGCACAGGATATTCACTCCCCCTCACGACCTTAACCAGAACCCTATGATTCTTGACGAGACAATGGAGTTCGTCGAGGCCATTCCATTCGACTACGAGACCCAGAAGCACTTAACCCGGTACAGCTTCGTCCTCGTGGACGATAAGCTCGGAGGTCACCATATCGAGATTCTCGCTAAGAGGGTGGCGCCCGGTGGCTAAGGTTACGTTCAAGAGTAACGCTGCTGAGGTCGAAAAGCTGATCATGAGGCAGATTTCGGCCAACATGCAAGCGGTTCAAGCCGAGTATGCAAAGGACATGCACGATACGCTTACCAACGAACCGCAGGGGCGCTACTGGAAGAACGCGGGAACGCCTTACTTTTATGAGGTGGAAGGACCGGGCCCAGGTGTACACCGTGCTTCTAAGCCTGGTGATCCTCCCACCGTATTT
>JAKOVF010000090.1 GCA_029782225.1 Chloroflexota bacterium
ACTGAGGTAGAGGACTGGCGGGCCGGGATGGTGGCCGCCACTATTGCTAACGTCAACCGAGACACCAAACGGCAACGCAAACCTTTCCAGCCAAGCGACTTTATGCCCCAGAGAGAACCGCAGCGGGCGGAAGAACAAGGCTGGGAGGAACAAGCGAGAATCTTGGAGCTTTGGCAGAACGTTATGGAGGCAACACACGGCTTCCGTCTATAAGGTGCGTGAGGGGGTGACAACGTGGCGACAGTAGGCAGCATGGCAGTGGTGCTCACGGCTAGTGCAACAGACTTTGAGCGCACTATGGGCAGGGCAGCCAGGGCAGTCAAGTCTACAGAAAGAGAGTTCATGCAGTCCGCTCGGCGTATGCAGGACATTGGCCGTAAATGGACCTTGGGCGTGACCGCGCCTATCGTTGCCGGCATCACTGCTGTCAGCAAGGCTGCCATTGACTGGGAAGATTCCTTCGCCGGGGTGCGTAAATCTGTAGACGGAACTGAAGAGCAGCTTACTCAGCTAGACAAGTCTCTCCGGAAAATGACCGAGACTATCCCATTGGCCCATAAAGAGCTTGCAAATATCGCCGAATCAGCAGGCCAGCTCGGAATTCAGACAGACAATATCGCTGAGTTTGTCAAGACCATGGCTATGCTTGGAAGTACGACCAAAATGAGCGCTGATGACGCTGCAACCGGCCTTGCTCAGATCGACAACATCATGCAGTCCGGGCAACGGTCCTTTGACCGTTACGGTTCGACAGTGCTTGCGCTTGGCAACAACCTTGCAACCACAGAGCAAAAGATTGTTGACTTTACGCTCAAGATCGCCGGTGCTGGGAAAATCGCCGGCTTGACCGAGGCGCAGGTCATGGCGATCTCAGGAGCTTTTGGCTCTGTCGGCGTTGAGGCACAGGCAGGCGGGACTGCTGTATCAAAGGCACTTATGGGCATGACTGAGGCCGTGGCAACAGGAGACCGACGCCTTGCCATGTTTGCGAGGACCGCAGGCATGAGCGCAGCAGAATTTGCTCAAACGTGGCGGACTGATGCAGGCGAAGCGTTTACCCGATTTGTCGAGGGGCTTGGAAGATCCGGCGATAAGGCATTCGGGGTCCTGAGAGAGCTTGGGCTGTCCGACCAGAGGCTCATTCGAGGATTTCTGAGCGTGGCCAATGCGGGGGATCTCCTGCGCAAGTCGATGGACATCGGCACCAAGGCCTGGGAAGAGAATGTTGTTCTCGTCCAGAAGGCTCAGGAGAGATACAAGACCGCAGCTTCCAGGCTCAAGATGCTCGGCAGCCGGGCAAAGAACGTCGCGATCTCGTTCGGTGGCGCTCTGGCGCCGATGATAGGGGCCGCGATGGATAAGTTTGAAAAATTCACCGAAGGCCTGCAGCGAATGGCCGACAGGTTCGCGGAACTGCCAGAGCCAGTCAGAAAGACAACAATAAGCCTGCTGCTCCTACTCGCAGCCATCGGGCCGGTGACCTATGGCATTGGATTGCTCAACAGGACAATCGCGGGAGCCATCGGCGTATGGGGCACTATGGTCGCATTCGCAGGCAATGCCGTGTTTGCATTTACATCCTGGCGCATGGGAGCTGCTACATTGGGCGAGGCTTTGACATATCTCGCAGGAGGGCCCGTCAAGTTAGCGATCCTGGGCATTGGCGCTGCTGTAGTCGCGACTATCCTGTTGGCTGCCAACTGGGACAAGTTCTCCGCGTTCGCAACTCGTGTCTGGTCTGGTGTTAGCGCAGCGGTGCTCTACGCATCCAGCATCATAGTGCGTGGCGTAGGCATGATGATTGCTGCCATATCGTGGATTGTGCCGGGATTGAGTGGCGCAGCGCAAGCCGTGATGGGACTGGCTGACGGACTCAAAAACTCCGCTGCTCAGGCGCTGCAGTCGGCTCAGACCACCGCGCAGATAGCGGAGCAGGCTGACAAGGCTGCGTCTGCTGCAGATGGAGCGGCCAAGGCCCAAGAGGGGCTTGCCGGCGCGTTAGAAATGGCTGAAGAGGCTGCATCTAGCGGTTTGCAGTCGTTTGACGAGGTGCACCAAGTCCAAGATCAGATGAGCTTGGCTGATATGTTTGAAGGCTTTGACTTCCCCGGGCTTGACATCCCGGAAATACCGACCATCGGAGACGCCTTTGCGGAGGGTATCGCGAAAATGGGCGAGGTTGTCACTAGCGTAACCGAGACAGCCGTATCGGCATGGGAGAAGCTCAGGACATCAATCGAGCCTGTGAACACTGCGGTTGAGTGGATTAAGGATAACTGGCCGACCATCGGGCCGATAATCGAGGGCATTGCAAGCGCACTATCTGTGCTTCTGATACCGGCACTTATCAATACCGGGGTGCAGGCATCCATTGCCTTCGGCAAGATGGCTGCCGGGTGGATAGCGTCCGGGGCAGAAGCCGCCGTTTCGGCAGGCGCGCAAGTCGCTCACTTCGCCACCCTGGTGGGCAAGTGGATCCTGCTTGGCCTTGAGGCCTCCGCGGCGGCTGCCAAGGCAGTGGCTGCCTGGGTT
>JAKOVF010000401.1 GCA_029782225.1 Chloroflexota bacterium
TCTTTTCTCCGACCGCTTTTTCGTTTCTTGATTTTTGTTGGAAAGGAGGAATAAGTGCAATGAAGGCAAAGAATCATAAATCTGCTCATCCCGCATCTGCGGGAAGCTCCAGAACTCAGTGTGGAGAAGTAACCGCTTCCCCGCAGAGCTTCATACTGGAATGCTGTGAAATATCCTTCGGGATAAAGAACCGGGCGAACTTTCTATATGATGCCTACAATCAGTGGGCCATCCATAAAGGACGTCAGGCTCTATCCGTACAAGGGTTTGGAACTGAGCTGGACCGTCTGGGTTTTCGAGTGATCGAGTCAAACGGTTCTGCATATCGTATGGGATTGGGCCTCAAATAGCATGTGCACTAGAGCAGAAAGTGAAATCTCGTGGTTTTCCAATTTGGAAGAATTGGCGTTTTCTTCTGCGAAGAGCGAGGTCGGCTCTTCGTACGGGATGGCCGCGGGCCCCATGACAATCAGAGTGGATTGAGCAGCTTCCGCCAGAACAGATACAGAACAAAAAGAGTACAGAGTACTTAGATGAGATGGCTGTAGATCACGGCCAAGAGACTAGACCAAACTAGTTCGGCCTCCCTATTGGAGGCAGGAACGGCTTGAATTATTACCGGCCGTTTCATCTCACAAAAGAAGGAGACTCAAATGAGTACTCTCTTGCTGAAGCCTGCGGAAGCAGCTTCCATTCTGAGGATTTCAAGATCTCTGGTATATCGGCTTATCGCTGATGGCCAGCTTGCATCTGTTCGTTTTGGTCGTATCGTCCGAGTAAGATCAGAGGACTTGGAGCAGTTCATCAGGAGGAATTGCTCGGGGGCGTCTATCGGATATAGGAATACGGGGCCTGATTGGGGGACCAGCCATGATTGACACCGTTCGATTTCGCCTCCCAGGAATTTCACCTACGCGAGCATGTCTGGAAGGTGATCGCATGAATCATATCTTCAGGCGCCGGAAAGATGGCCGACCTTGGTACTACCATTTTCTTGAAATTGAGGGTCCGTTGAAAACGATGGTTCGGATAGTTTATTACCCACAGGACATGTTTGGCAATCCCTACGAACTATCACTGGTCGAGTGTTCTCTACCAAAATTGGTCTACGGAACTAACGTGGAGATGCTAATCGATGTTGAACCGGCGCTGAAAGCCTTGGAATCCGTGGTCAATGATTTCTTCAAAAGAACTGTTGATCTGTCTATGGCTGAATTGGACCGCATTGATCTTTGTTATAACCATCAAGTCGATAGCCATGTTGGGGAATGGATACAGTATTTGTTCAAGTGTCACTATTCACAAAGAAAGACGAAGCCTTACTATCCAACGGACGGTGTACAGTTCTACTCTACGAAAGCAACCCTAAGCTTCTATGACAAGCTCCAACAAAGCAAACTGGAGGGAGCGTGGGGAATTCTTCGGGAAGAGTCATCATACGTCAATAAAGGCAGTGTGCGAAGGGCCCTACACACCACGGAGCCTGTCCTTATTGGCAATTTCTCACCTGAAGTAGTGGAAGGCATTTTACGGGCAGAGAACAACAAGCTCGGCATCGAAGGTGCCGTCGTTGCGGACAAGACAGTCGCACTCAGACATCTTGTTGCCGAGCGCGGGGCGGAACAAGGCATGCGCTTGTTTGGGTATCTCTACGCTGCCAGTATCGCACCAGCCAAGAAACTCTGTGAACTTGGAATAAATGAGCGAACCCTTTACAGGAATAAGCAACAAATCAAGGAGTGCGGCATCGGACCGCAACTTGGCGAGCACAGCATCAAGCTGCCGTCACTCGACATCCACCTAATGGAGTGACATGGAGTGGTAGATTTGTCTAGTGAGACTTAGCAAACCATGGGGGCGCCATGGCAAGCTCAGGCATGTCGACACCACGAACCGCTCGCTTGCCTTCAGGCAGAAGGAGGATCAGCCAAAATACTTTGAAAACTGCGGCAGGGAAGAACATAGCAGAGAAGACTAGACCAGAACCTTAGTTAGACCAGATTGCTCGGTCTCTCTTTTGGGAGACAAGAACGGTTGAAATTTCTATCGGCCGTTCTAACTCTACACTAAGGAAGATTAAGTGATTACTTTACTCTTAAAGCCTGCCGAAGCGGGTTCGACCGCAAAAGGCTGTCAGGCGTGGAAAAGGCAGGACCATTCCCTCCATCGTACAGGAGCCACTAATGCTCTGATACATTTCTGTGGAACAATATCTTTGCGAAACAGTTTCAAAACTCCTCGCGCCTTTGCGGGAGGGTCAGAAAACAGTCTATCTGCTTGCTGCCACATTGCTGTCACCTGGGTACATATTGGTAGTAAACCAATGCTCGTCAGGTCGTTGGGGTCGCGCTGTCGGTTGCATTCCACCGGGTCGTGCCCTCTGTACAGCCCTCAATTCTGCAGAGAGGACCGGCCTCAATGACGACACGTAGAGTTCGTATACCGCACTACGCAATTGTCAAAGCGCCGGGATTGCTCTGCATGCTATATACCGTGAGCGAGCTATCGACCCTACTCAGAGTCCCGGACCGAACGTTGCGAGATTGGCTCAGCATGGGTGCGCCACACACGCGCGATGCGAGGGGTCATCTATGGATTAATGGAATCGAGTTTGCAACCTGGATAAAAAGCCAGCGGAAGCCACAACGCACTCGCAAATTAGAGCGCAATCAGGCCTATTGCCTGCGCTGTAATCAGGTCGTTGAGATGATCGACCCCAAGGTTTTCCGGATCAAAGGCAAGTTGGTACACGTGAGAGGCAAGTGTCCGGTTTGCGGCTGTACGATTAACCGGGGCGACCGGCTCGCAGAAAGCGTTTCAGGCATTACTTCCGCGAACGATCAACACCTGAGGGCCGCATGATCAATCGAGCCAACTACCACCTCATCGAGGATTTTCTCGCCTATGAACGGGATACACTGGGCCGATCTGAGGGCACTATTGGCCGGTATCGATCCTGGCTCCGCTTTCTCCTCAACTGGGCGGATGATGTTCCATTCCCAACTGCGCACAAGATCTCCCCATCATTTGGGCACTTCATCAGAAAATCTCACGGCTCGCTGGCTCTAGAAAGCCAAAAGAAGATCATTGAAACCACGAGGGTATTCTTTCGCTGGGCAAAGTTATACAAACCAGCCAAATTCTTAAAGCTCCCGCCGCACTGGATTAACGATCTAGTTCCTCCGACGATAAATCGGCAGAACAATGACCTGGAGTACGTCAGATATGAGGAAGCATTGCAGTTGGTGGCTTTGCCGATCGAGGAAACGAATCTTGCCTTACTACGAGACAAGGCTGCGGCAGCCATGTTATTTCTAAGCGGCGCACGCGTTGGGGCCTTTGTTACACTCCCCCTTTCGGCTGTTCATTTGGAAACAGAACATCCCTTTATAAATCAGTGGCCTGAATTAGGAGTGCATACAAAGAACAGCAAGAAAGCGACCACTTTCCTGTTCAAGATCCCTGAGATGATTTCCGTCGTGCACGAATGGGACGCAGTTGTCCGAAGGCAATGCCCTTCTACTTATCCATGGTACGCTCCTATTGATGCAAATTGGGGAGAGTACACAATCTCCTATAAGGAACCCGGCAAGAATCGCGAACACGCGCTGGCAAAGCGACTGCGTTTGCTCTATTCGATGGCAGGACTGCCGTACAAGAGCCCCCATAAGTTCCGCCATGGGTATGCCACCTATGGCCTGGCTCACTGTCGAACCATGCCAGAGTACCAGGCGATCTCCCGTAATCTAATGCATTCCAACATAGCGATCACGGATAAAATCTATGCGCATCTGGAAGAAAACGAAAGGGCGAAATTATTGACTAATCTGCACGCGAACCCGGTTTGTCTTCCAAATGATGAACTCGATCAATACTTGTCTGCCCTGTCCAAGGATGATTTACTCGAGGCCATCAGCAAAGCATCCAGGTTGCTCGCCCGGTAGCACCGGCAAACAAGTGGGCCCCAATTCAGTTGACACTTTCCCTGGAACTCTGCAATATGGAGAAGCAAGAGTCAGCAACCTTATCCCATCCCGCGAAAAGTCGCCGGTTGTGGCTGCCTGCCCTCACCAAGCTGGCGGGATGGGTTCTAGTCTTGAAGGCGCGAGTAATCGCTAGATTGGTGGGGCCACGCCAAAGCTAAATCCGTTTGACGCACCCTGCCTTTCTCTGTATAATACAGATGCCAATAAAACGGTTAGACCGTTTTACTCGCCCAAGGTGACAAGGTTGCCAAGAGAGGCGGCCTTCTCAAGCAAGTCTTGAGATAGCCTGGGTGTTTTATTTAACACGCCACAGGTCCACGACCTTTCCGGCAAATGTGGCGTAGTGGGTGGGGTGATTCTCCCAAATCTTTTCGCGAATGGCGCACGCCACCATATCAGCCAGTTGCAGTCCATCCACTTTGTGAGAGCTTGCTGTCACGATTTTCTTGAAGGGTCGCACTCGCCTGATTTTTCTGCACTCTTCGGAAAGACGTATTCTAAGCGCAGAACGTAGGGCATCGGTTGCCCCGTCGATGACCAGGATGTCGTTGCTAATATCGAGGGGCGAGGCCCGGAGAGTTAAACAGGTCAGCAGTTCAATAATCAATTCGATGCCGCTCAACTCCCGGTACTGCCGCGGGGCTTCATCTTTCAAGATTACGGCGGCGCGTGCGCGGAAGAACACTGGAGACACCGCTTTGTAAAATTCTTGCCTCTGGCTGGATGACATTTTGGCATAGTGGAACTCAAAGGATGGCAGGAGATGCAGCTGCCCCCTTAAGCTTGCCAGCTCTTCAATCGGCTCCCAATTCGGCATTTGAACCATTGCTAGGACAAAGTAGGGAGAGCCTGTAATACTGTGGAAGCCCGGTTCTCCTGATTCGTCAACGTAGAAGTATTGTGTCATTGTTTTTTTCCCGTTGGTCTATTCTTCGATGGATCGCTTACAGCCTCCAGTTGTCTGCCGGACTGGCCTTTCGGTGTGCCTGCTCAACATCTACCTGGGCAATCTGGGCATAGTGACGCACCATGTCCAGGCTGCCGTGTCCAAGCAAGGCCTGGAGAGTAAAAACGTCACCACCAGAACGAAGGTATGTAATTGCAAAGGTATGTCTGAATTTATGAGGATAGGCGTCCTTCACACCTGCACGGTCAGCAATACGTTTGATAAGAAGGCGAAGTGCGTCAGGAGTGAATCGGTGGTTTCGAGAAACCACAAACAGTGGCGCGTCAGCGTTCTCCCCGTCCTCACGGCCAGCAAGATAACGCCATACAGCATGACGGGCAGTCTTACCTAGATAGACGATGCGGCCTTTTCCACCCTTGGCCCCTCCTTCAACTCCATGTCGAATCTCCAACTGACCCCGTTTGGGATCGAAATTGCCGACTCGCAGTGCACACAGTTCTGAGGCACGTACCCCGGTATCAACTAATGTGAGGATGATTGCCTGGTCTCGATTTGCGGTGGGTCGGTGCATGACAAAGCGTCGTCGATCTGTCGTGTCTGCTTCTCGACTGTAGGTACAGGCTTTCAACATGCGCAGCACTTGGTCCTGAGTGAAGGGTTCTACGGGTGCCTTCTGAAAGCGCGGAGCTGGAATATCCTTCATTGGGTTTTTTATCTGAAATTCTGTATGCGCCCAGCTGAAGAACGATGAGAGTGAGATCCAAATGTTACGCAAAGTTTTGGGAGATAACTTATGCGTCGCACCGCCAAACCGGCGGGGAACATATTCCGTCCTAAGATAGAGGAGGTAATCGCTGATAATTGGGGGCGTGATCTGATTCAACTTAATTGCCCCCGTGTACCCAGCCCAGTGTTCGAGAATTCGCCGGTACGAATCGACGGACCGGTTGGACAAACCTTCGGCTGTTTTGTAGTTGAGGAAGCCGATAATCGTCCCGCTGAGTGTCAACGAACTTGACGAACTGTGGTTCATGCAAAAACCTCCTGGTTTGAGATTTTTGTCAACCGCAGTTCTTCGGGTAAATCAAAAACCATGGTTTTCAGGACCATGGTTCGTGAAAAGTAGCGGGGGCAGGACTTGAACCTGCGACCTTCGGGTTATGAGCCCGACGAGCTGCCACTGCTCCACCCCGCATCGTTTTTTGAAGCCCGCCGATGTTACCATAGCTGAGAAGCGAAGTCAAGCAAGGAATGATTCCATTATTGCGATGAGATTTCATTCAGTACTAAAGAACGAAAGAACTTCTTAAGATTTGGTGTATAATACGAAAACCTTAACAAGTCTTGGCCCTGACTTTCTTAGCAATTCCGTATTCTTTTTTGGTGTTTGGGATAGGCTTAGTTTCGATCAACTCATGAAGAACGCCACTCTACTTGTAATTGAAGGACGCCACGCAGAAATCCCTTCTTTTGCCGCTGACCTGCAGAAGAAGGGATTTGATGTCCACACGACACAGAACGGCAGTGAGGCTATTTCGCGTTTGAAGGAAGTAAGCCCAAGCCTGGTGATCGTCAACGCGGCTTCGCTTCGAAGCACCGGCCTGAGGATCTGCCAGTCGCTGCGTGAACAGGATCCGAAGCTACCGATCATCCTCATCCTTGATTCCGATAAGTCTGTGGATAAGGATGCCGCAGATGCAGTCCTGGCTTTGCCTTTCACAGTCCAAAAACTAGTCAACCGTGTCAAGCCATTATTGCCCGGCGACGGCAAGAACGTGCTGCATGTCGGACCGATCCGGCTTGATCTTGAAAAACGCCGCGTCCGATGCCTGGGAAAGAATACGAAGCTTACGCCGCGTCTCGTGACACTTCTGCACCTTCTGATGGATAAGCATGGTGAGGTCGTTGAACGCGAATGGCTTTTCAAAAAGGCCTGGGAAACAAATTACACGGGCGATACACGCACGCTGGATGTCCACATCTCGTGGCTGCGCACGGCGATTGAACTTGATTCCAATAATCCCAAATTCCTGCGGACGATCCGCGGAGTTGGTTACCGTCTAGATATTTAGTTGGTATTGTTTTCCACTGATAGTGACGAGCCGGACGCAGACATTGCGCCCGGTTTTGATTTTAATTTCCTGAGGCAGTTCCCCGCTGCGCGCGTGACGTCCTGCCTGTGCGGCGCTCCTGAATAACTTTCCGTCCCAATTTGGATCTACCTCCCAATAATCTACACCCTTGGGTTTCGCCAGTCTGACAGACGACGACAAAACCTTCACGTTAAACATGGAGCGGCTTACATTGCGGTGACGCCCGGTCTCCTGCTCAGATTTTTCGATTAAGAATGGCAGGCAGTGCGACGCGGCCAACCGCGCACGCGTGGTGTTGATCGCGCGCGACGTCTCATCACAGGCGATAAAACATCGATCATGTCGAGCCGCGACCAGGGGAGTTGTCCCTGATCCGCAGAAGAAGTCAGCCACGAGATCCCCGGGATTGGAGGATGCCAGGATGATACGCTCGAGGAGAGCCTCTGGCTTCTGGGTTGGGTAGCCGGTGCGTTCGCTGTGCAGGCGAGCCACAACCGGGAAATACCACCAATCTTCAGGTACCTTGCCACGGTCCAGGTCCGGTACTTTGCCAAAACCCGCCTTACGAGATGACCTGAATGTGGCGACTGTATTCGGGTTATAGGGCTCACGAATGGCATCCGCATTGAATGTGTAATCCCCGTTTTTTACATAGGCCAGGATCGTATCATGCTTGCGGTTGAACGCCCGTCGAATTGGCGATGGGCCATGATAGGTCCAAATGATTTCATTTAATAGATGATCCTCCCCTATTAATTCATCCAGGAGGAGCCGAGCGTACGCATCCGCGTGCCAATCGAGGTGTAGATACAAAGTTCCGTTGGGCGCCAACAAACGGACCATAAGAGCCAGGCGCTCATACAGAAACTGAAGATAGGAGTTTAGATCAGTCCAGGCATCGTGATAGCCCTCAGCCAGCTGCCATTCCTCCGGTTTCCGAGAATCTTCGCCACGCCCGATCCGCGCCGAGAATTTGCGATTCGTAAAAAAAGGAGGGTCGGCGTAAATGAGATTGATGCGGCCCTCATACTCAGGCAGAAGCGCAGACATGACGGCCAGATTATCTCCCAGGATTAAGCGGCCCTCGGCTTGTGCGTTCGGGTAGCCGAGTCCGCCTGGATGAACGATCGAGTCTTGGATAAGGGAAGCAGGTTTGGCGTCCGCTAGATGCTTGCCTGGCCAGGTGAGTGTAGGCATGGGAGGTGATGGGTGCTTGAAAGCTGAGTCTGCTCGTATAAGTATCGTCCCGAAGGCTTGAATCGTCCGACAAGCTATTCTCGAGGAAACCTTCGGGACGTTGGGTCAATAGTGGATTTCGACCTGCGTTCCAGCGGTCGTGTGATTGGAAATGGAGTCGGTTGTATGAGGCGGGCGCACCCAGCGGAAGATCCAATTGGCCTCGCTGGTACGCATATTGATACAGCCATGACTCATTTCGGTGCCGAAATTCTCATGCCAGTACGTGCCATGAAAGGCGTGACCGACGTCCGTGAAGAAGGAACTCCAGGGAACGCCGGGGAGAATATAGTTATCCACATCGGTGGAAACCTCAATGTTCCCGGTGAGGCTGCGACCGAAATAACTATAACCCATGTGTTTGGACGGGTATTTATCGACGATGCTAAATGAACCGCTGGGCGTGGTGGTTGAAAGCCCATTATCGCCGCTCTGGCCACCGCCGGGGATGCCGGTGGAAACATTCGTCTGAAAAACAATCTTGTTACCCTCATAGGCAGTCAGCATCTGGGTCGTCAGATTGACTTCAATCTTCTTGTTTTCGGGCGCGACGTCCGGGCTGATCGGGTCGAACATATCCAGCGGGATGATCCGCATGTGCATGGCGGGAACGTAATAGGGCACGACCGAATCCAGCTCATCAAATATGCGATACCAATCGGCCGAGCCGTCCGGGCTGGATTGGGTGAGTTGCTCCACCCAATGGGTCGAGCCATAATAAAGTGGTGGAGCCAGCGCTTCCCAGCCCAGCGATTTGGAGTTGCGCCAGGGTGTAGTGAACGGCACAGTGACTTCAGCCAGCCTCCGCGTGCCGTCAGGGATTTGTTGAGGGTCCTGAAAAATCACTTTGACGCGATGCAAGCGGCCTCGATGTGTATACCCACCCCAAACGCGATACCAGTAGGGGTTCCGTTTTGGCTCGTCTGCCTTGACCAGGTCATAATAATGGACCAGTTCATCGCGGTGCAACATGCGGACAATAGGACTGTCATCGGTGGGCTCGCGGCGCACGGGCTGCTCAGCAGTGGCGATTCGCAAGAGATTACTGTCATCAAAATCCGAAAGGCCGGGCACGAAAGGCGGAACTGCCAGACTCCCCAGTGCCAGTCCGCTTACTTTGAGGAAATCGCGGCGTGAAAATGGCGATTGCATGGCAAGCATTGTACACCAGAATACCCCCGCCCTTGCCTCTCCCATTTTCTGCGAACTTCAACGGAGAATGAGAGAGGGGATAAAGAAACTGCCCTCCGCCTGGCGGAGGGCAGTTCTGGATATTCTTTTGTAATCAGGAGGAGGTTTCTACCGGCTGGGGGATCATATCTTTGAGCATGATCTCAAGGGCCATCGTGTGGCTACATCGTTTATGAGTGAGGAAGAACTCGCAATCGCAGACAAATGTGCCGCTGTCGAACTGGACATGGTGCTCGTTGTTGTCGCCGTGGAAGGTGAGGTCAAACTTGTTGAACCGAAACCGTTTAGGGTCTTCTGCGTATCTCCTGGCTTTCTCACGTTTGCCGATCATTCCGTAGTCCATTTTCAGTTCTCCTTTTCGGGAAGAAAATAAACAAAAAGACACGCGGCAAGAACCGCGTGTCTTCCATCACTGAGTCTGTTCCTTTTTGCTAAAAAATCGCATGGCGCAAAATCCTTATGTGACGAGTATAGCCCTTTCCGTGGGACGAGTCAACGGGTATTTGGGGGATGCAACGAAATCGTATGGATGTTGTAGGTTGTAATGCAGGAAGAAAACTATACGCAGAGTGTTTTGTAGATTCAACTTTCAATTCAGAGAGATTTGAAAAATTGAAAAGAATTTGTAATGGATTCTTGTCCCATTACTCCGAATTCGCGAGTATACTGCCGTCGTTTTGATTTCATTGAAGTTCCACCGGTTCTTTCCAAAGCGGATGCGGTAATGCAAACAGGGGGCTCCTTACCAAATCTCGGCGGGCGGGAGAACGAAGGTCCCTTCACTATTAGGAGAATAACAACCTATGCAGAAGTACCGTCCTATCTTTGCGACGATTGTTGCCATCCTGTTCTATACAGGAACTGACATACTCATCTGGCAGCGCATCTTCGAAGCCAATCAAATGATCCAGCATGCGAACACATATCACACAGGCTGGTTCGTCTCGCTTGTAGGTTATGCGACTATTGGAGTCATCCTCATGTGGGGTGAATGGAAGGATTGCCTGTATTACCTGGTGTCCCTCCTCGTATGTGCGTTCAGCGGCCTGGAGGATGTGCTGTATTATCTGATGGACGGGAAATCGATCCCCGCCTCCCTGCCGTGGCTGGGCGGAAATCCCATGATCTACGGAACTTCACGTCTTGACCTGATCATTTCAGTGGTATTCTGGCTGGCAATCCTCGCGATTGTTTATTTCCTGCTATATGAATGGAAGTGGAAAAAGCGACGCTCCCCTTCGCTGGCGTAAACCTCAAGTTACTGGCACAGATTTCTGTGCCAGTTTTTGTTTCCGGTGGCTGTGTGAGAGCTGGATCTTCAAAGTGGGGGAATCAGGGATTTCCTTCATAAAACCAGGCCAACCGACCACTCCGGAAGAATGGCACGAAAAGTGAACAGCTAAATACTCATTTGGCATTAAGCAAGCCATCGAATAAAAGAGTAATAACGCCTCATTCTCCTTCGTTGTACTTAATGTGAAAACCTCAAGGAAAGCACTTGGATTTTAACAACCTGGAGTGCGTATTTCTCAAGCGCCGCTATTCTTAGAGAAAGGAGGAACAAGTGCAACTGTTTGTGAATTTGATTAGTTATGCGTATTTAGTTGTTATTATCTGTCTGGCCTTTTACGGAATCAACAGCCTGGTCACAGCGACACTGTACTTTAGAACAAGGAAGCCAGCGATCCAAAGAAAGACGGACAATCTCAAGATCAGTGAATGGCCACCCGTAACTATACAACTCCCAATATTCAATGAAAAATATACCATTGAGCGATTGCTACGTGCAGTGACGGGTCTTTCATATCCACGCGATCGTCTGCAAATTCAAGTCCTAGACGATTCGACAGATAACACAGCGGATCTTGTAGACAGACTTGTGAATGCATATAAGGCACGGGGCATCGATATCGAATGCGTCCGACGCACAGATCGAAAAGGATACAAGGCCGGGGCTCTGAATGAAGGACTTCGTCTAGCGACGGGGGATTTCATCGGCATCTTTGACGCGGATTTCGTCCCTCAATCAGACTGGTTGAAGAAAACGATTCCGATGTTCCAGAACCGCAAGAAGCTGGGATGCGTGCAGACGCGGTGGGGCCACACGAACCGGCAGTACAACTCACTTACCCGCGCGGAGGCGCTGGCGATTGACGGTCACTTCGTCGTGGAGCAGACAACGCGTTCACGCTACAATTTCTTTCTTACATTTAACGGGACAGCCGGTCTATGGAAGCGAACCTGTATCGAGGACGCCGGTGGCTGGCAGTGGGACACATTGACGGAGGACCTCGACCTGAGCTACCGTGCACAGATGCGCGGCTGGAAGATTGAGTTATTGCCTGACGTGATCGTGCCTGGTGAGCTTCCTGCAGATGTGGAAGCATTCAAGAAACAGCAATATCGCTGGGCGAAAGGAAGTTTTCAAGTCGTCCGCAAAATCCTGCCAAAAGTGATCAGCCAGCCAGGACTTCCCTGGTATGTGCGGCTCATGGCACTCGCACACCTCACCGGATATTTTGTTCATCCGTTGATGTTAGCCACGCTCCTGCTCACGCTGCCAGTCGGGCTGCTGATACCCGGAACATTTAGACTATTTCCTTTTTCCGTGATTGCAGGTTTCGGCCCGCCACTGCTCTATCTATCGGCGGCCGCGGCCAAGACCCCGCCACTCGGCGAGCGATTAAAACTGCTACCGCTCCTGTTGATCACCGGTTTCGGGATCTCTTTGAGCACAACGATTGCTGTCATGGAGGGCCTGATCGGGAAAACAGGTGGCGTCTTTGTACGCACTCCAAAGTTGAACCTGGGAAACACCAGGAAACCCGGTAAAGCCATTGATCACGCGTATGTTCAGCCCATCAGTCCGCTGGTCTGGATAGAGATCCTTCTGGGCGTCTATGCGCTGCTAACGATCATCCTTCTTGTACCTGCTCTGGGCTGGGGCGTTGCGCCCTGGATGACAATTTACATGATCGGTTACTTCTACATTGCTGGACTGAACTTGCTCCAGCACAATGCCAAAAGCGGTAAAACACAACTTTCTCCCCTAACTGAGTAAGGACTATCTGAAACGCTTTGACAGATAGCCTGAAAGCAAACTGACGTGTGAGTGGACACGTCAGTTTGCTATTTTAATTCTACGGGTGGCTAATATGACCGTTTAACTCTATAATCAGGGTAACCTTCGGTTTGAGGAACTCCTCCTATGGCAGTGAACTCGGTAGACCAGGTATTTATCAGCTACAGCCGTAAAGATGAAGCTGTCATGCGGCGAATTGCAAATTACCTTGGCAAGCAGGGTATCCACGTATGGTTGGATTATGACAGGCTCATCCCTGGAGCACCGGTCTGGGAGGAAGAGATCGAAAAAGCGATCAAGGCTGCCGCGGCTGTGGTGGTAGTCATGTCTCCCGACTCAAAAAGCTCTGAATGGGTGAGGCGTGAGATCAGTCTGGCGGACCAGAATCGCAAGCGGATATTCCCCGTACTTGTGAAAGGCGACGAAGATTCCTCGGTCACCTTGCGATTGATCACGCGTCAATATCTGGATTTGCGAGAAAACGAAGAGCGGGGGTTGGCCGCCTTATGCCGCGCACTTTCTCAGTATCTCGATGAGACGGAGGGTCGACCGCAGGAGAAATCCCGTACCAACGCAGAATTACTTACCACTGAAAAGGCTGTCGGAGGAGCGCCTCAACAAGTCGAAACCGGAAAACCCCAAACTCCGCGCGTTGAAGGTCAGAAACTCCTCTGGGTAGCGCTCGGATGGTCGATCGGCGGCCTCCTCGGCGGTTTTATGTACAGCGATTATGGTGAGATAGTCGGTGGAGCGATCGGCGGCGTGATTGGCGGACTGGCCACTGCCATGCTGTTACGAACCGAAAAGGTTCTATCAGAGCAGAAAGCGCTGCTCTGGACGACGCTAGCCTGGACAATTGCAGGGGTCCTGGGCTGGGTCATTGGGTGGTGGTGGCTCACTGACGCTATCGGAGCCGCGATCGGAATTGCCGTCTTCGCAATCGTTGGGTTGGCAGGCACACTCGGCCTCAACCGTATTCATCTTAATTGGAACCGCATAGTCAGTGTCATACTCGCGTGGGCCATTTGCGGGGGCCTCGGCTGGACCATATCGAGAGAACTAATCTATTCCTTAGGAGCCGATCCTGCAACCGGTTGGGCGGTCGGGATGGGGATCGGCTGGGCAATCGGCGGCTTTGTCATGGGCTGGCAGTTGATGAAAAGAGATCCGTAAGAGCCTGCCCTCAACCTCACCCAAAAAACAAACTGACGTGTGATCGTCAGTTTGTTTTTTTCCTAGCCGCAAAGCATCAATCTGGTTTTTTAGTTTTACGTGGAGTCGCATTCGGTGATGTTGGCCTCGTCCTTTTCGATGAAGGCTTCTTGTGAGCAGTGGCCTTCGATCCAGTCTCTGCCTTTGATTTCTTTGACGAAGCAGGTTTTTTGGTCGCCGTCCTGCGCGGTTTCTTTACCACTGACGCCACTATCTCTTCAGCACTTTCCTCTTTCTTCTGGCCAAACATCTCGTCCCACTGCACCTGTACGGACTCGACCCCCATCCCATTCAAAGCACTATTTATCATTCCCCATCTGCTATCATCCATAAATCGCCAATCCATGAAAACGTGATGCTGGTATGCCTGCAGTTCAACGTACAATCCCTTTTGCCAGAGTTCGTCACAGGCGCGGATGTATTCCAGGTGCGTGACATAATCCTTGAAGATGACAAATCCTTCAAACGGCAGGACCAGCGCTTCGGCCAGGGATTTCTGCCGCAGGTCACCGGTGCGCTTGTCGAGATAGGCCGCGGAGGTCTTGATCCAGCCGCGCGTCTCGGCAAATTTGTTGTGATGAATGACTAGCCCGCGCTCATCCTGGAAAACATTGGAATAGGCAAAGACATTTTCATCTACTGTGCCGTTCGATGTAAAAAGATCATAGAGGAAGAACTGCTCGACATCGGCGAACAGGGAACGGCGGTGAAGGATCGGAAAGATCTTCCACACGTGGCCGCGGATGAGTCCTTCGTCCGGTGTCTCATTCCATTTCGGCTTGCGGAATTCCATTCCATATTTTTCATGCAGCCCCTCGATCTGTCCGTGACCGAACATGGGCAGGCCGGGCAGCGTCGAAAGCACCGTGGCGATCCCAAAATATTTATCGCCATTGCCAAACTGCTCGACAGCGGTCTTTTCATCCGGGTTGTTCATGAAGTTGACATAGCGCTTGAGGATCTGTGGATCGAACTCGAGCGTATTCTTGATCGCCTGACGATATTTGGCATTGTCCTCATCGCGCAGCATGTGCATAAAGGCGGAGTTGTAAACCCGGTGCATGCCCAGCGTGCGCACGAAATAACCTTCGAGCAGCCAGAAGGCTTCTGCAAGCAGCAGCGTATCCGGGACTTCGGCTGCAACGCGGTCCACGACCTCTCGCCAGAACTCCTCGGGCATCGCCGCGTCAAACTCGGACCTGGTCATGCCGCGCTCTGCCCTCGAGGGGATCGCGCCGCCCGCGCCGGGTTCGGGGAACCACAGGCGTTGAATATGCTTCTTGGCAAGAGTCATTGCCGCGTCGAAACGGATGACCGGGAAATTGCGAGCCACATGCAAAATGGTCTGGATCACGGCCTCGCGAACCTGCGCTTTTGAATAATCAAGTTGCGCTGTATCATTCCAGGGGAAGGATGTGCCGTCGTTGCCGTGATAAATGTAGCGCGTATCTCCCGAGTGGCGCTCAAAACGCTTGAAGACAACCGCCGCATCCGAATGGTCATAGTAATGATCCTCCAGCACAATGCCCGCACGCGGATCATCCGAGAGGTCTTCAGAGTTGAAAGTATAGGAAGGGTAAGGCGGAGTCGGCACCGACAGGAACCAATCGGGATGCTCGATCACCCAGGTCGAGTCGATGCCCATGTGGTTGGGAACCATATCGGCGGAGAGGCGAATGCCGCGTTTCCAGGCGCGGGTCCGCAAGTGATTGAGCGCCTCCCATCCGCCGAGGTCAGTGGCAATATCATAGCTGTGAAGTGAATAAGCGGAGGCCACTGCATCACTATCGCCCATACGCTGCTTGATCCTCTGGCTGGCGCGCGAGCGTTCCCAGAGCCCGATCAGCCACAGACCTGTAAATCCACGCGACGCAAGCAGGTCCAATTCTTCATCGGGGATTTGATCGAGTGTTTTGATCCAGCGGCCATATTTTTGGGAGAGCTGTTCCAGCCAGACGTAGGAATTCTTCGCCAGCAATACAAGCCGGGGCATCCAGTCTCGGTCCGGGCTGTACCGTTCGTACTCGGGTTCGCCAATGTACACCGGCACCTGAGCATCAGGATGGAAATCCCCCGGGCCATGCTGACGAATGACCTCTTCACGAATAAAGTCCATGCTGCGCAGAATACGGGTGATGAAATCCTGTCCCAGGATCAGACCCCATTTGTCAATGATGAACTGCAATTGACCTTCCAGAGAATACGGTGACGCCAGCGCCGGCGCACGGAGGATGTCAATCAGGGTCTCGGCCGGTTTCTTTCCCGGGAGTGAGGCTTGCTGGCCAAAGAAATCCACCAGGTTATTGATGAGGCTGACGTAGCCAGTGGTCTGCATCAGCGGCTTTTCATCGAAAAGCTCGATGTACGGATGAATGCAAGGATTGACATTCCAGTTATTGGTCAGAAGAATCTCTTCGATGGCAGCTTCCCTTCGATTCCCAGCATGCTCAGATAAATACTCCTCGGCGCTCTTCTCGCCGTGATAAACTGCAAGCGGTGGGAATTCAGCCACGAAGCGCGTCAGCACAGGGTCCACCTGGCCGGCCAATTGAGTCTCCAGATTCGTCATGGCATCGCTAATGAGGCCAGGGTTCTCCAATATATGCTGTCGGAGAATCACGCGCAGCGCGTCGTCGATCAGGTACAGTGCATAGATTTCGGAGGCAGGCACAGGTGCTTCGTCGCCGCTCAGCATGCGATGCGTTGACATCTGGGCGGCAAAGGCGCGGGCAGCAGAATAATCGTCGAAGATCACGCGTCCGCCCGGCTGGAAGAAGTCCACAGAAAAATTGTATTTGTCGCGGGAGATTCTGGAGGTCAGCATGTAACAATGATAACCCATGTTCCATTGGATTGGGTTATACTCATGCGACATGACGGCGATTGATCCTGCACTCGTACGATTTGTGCTTTTACTGGTTCTGGCAGTCCTGTATCTACCCATCATCGTCTACGCCATCCGCCAGCGTGAAGGACAGGAGGGAGCAGTCTGGCTCATCGTTCTGTACGCGCTGATCGCTTCAACCCTGGGCGTCATTGAAGCCTTCTGGCACGATGGAATACTCGCTCCGTCAAAACCCCAATTTTTTCAAGACCTTGAAATCTACGGCACCCTGAGCCTGTCTTTTCTAACTCTGATGGTTGCACAGGTATTCCTGCGCCGGTCAGCGGTCTGGACCTGGTTCGCTATTGGTGCTTTCTGGGCACTGGGTTTGGTGGTGTTGCTCTTCAACGTCCTGAACCTGCCGGAGGTCATTTGGACGAACGGCGCCTTGATCCTGCCGCGTTCACGCCTCGGCCCGGGCTGGGCGGTGTTGGGCTGGCTGCTATTCACGGCCAGTGCGATTATCACAGTCAGTATTGGCGCAAGGCAGGCGCGCCAATCTCTCTTCCGCAACCGCTTGAACTACTGGGCTCCGGCGTTCATGCTTTTGCTGATCAATGACATCATGTTGTTCGGGGGCATGCCGATCAGTGGAAACCCATTGCGTTTGGGGATCGCCTTCCTGATGACGTACGTGGTCTGCACGCATAACCTGCCCGACCTGCGCCAGATCTGGCGGCGCATTATTGTTTATGCCATCACCATTGGCCTGATCGTGGGGCTCTACATCGTAGCCTTCCTGAATGCAGAAGCCTTTTTTAAAAGTTCCAGTTTCAACCCGTTATTCGCTGGAGCAATTATTTCCCTCGCGCTTGCGATCATCTTCTCGCCTCTCCACGCCGGAATCCGCAAGCTCGTCGGTGTGTGGATGAAGGCCGATGAGTATGACACGAGCCGCACCCTCCACGCCTACAGCCAGACCATCAGTAACATCCTGGATATGGACCGCCTCGCGCATGTGGTGGTGGGCATCACCATGGACGCCATGCGGCTCCAGCGTGGTTTTCTGTTCCTCGTGGATACTGAATCTGGAGCGGATGGACACAAGAAATATATCCTGCGCTCGGCCCGCAGCCCGGAAGAAAGACAAATGGTGGCGGTGGAATTGGATGAGGACAGCCCAATCGCCGCGGCGCTTGTGCGCGAACAACGTCCGCTTCTCCAATATGACCTTGACCTGCTGCCGCTATATCGGTCTGCTTCACCCGCTGAGAGGGAGTGGTTCAACCAACTGCAGACCGAGGTCTATGTGCCGATCTTTGCCAAAAAACAATGGATCGGTCTCCTGGCGTTTGGCTCAAAGCTGAGCGGCAACCGCTATACCGAGGAGGATCTGGTGACCATGAGCGCGGTTGCCAACCAGACGGCTGTCGCGCTGGAAAACGCGCGGTTGGTGGATAACCTCATGCGCCTGAACACCGAGCTGCGCCAGGCACGCCGCGCCCTCGAAAAGAATAACCGCGACCTCGAACGCCTCGACCAGACCAAGTCTGATTTCATCAGCATTGCATCCCATGAACTGCGCACACCCCTGACGGTCATCAAAGGCTACAGCGAAATGATGCTGGATGACGAAAGCATCGATCCGAGTTTCAAGCAGATCATGAAGAGCATCCACGATGGCACCATGCGCCTGTACGAAGTCATGGACTCAATGTTCGATATTGCGCAGATCGATACACGCACGCTGATCCCCCACCTGCAAACGGTGGACATCGGTCAACTGGCGCGGGAAGTCTGCAATTCACTGGGCAAAACCTTGAAAGAACGGCAGCAAACCATAACCGTGGATTTCCCTGCACTACCCCGCGTAAAATCTGATCCAAATCTGCTGCGAAAGTTATTTCAGCATCTGGTCGGCAACGCAATCAAGTACACACCCAATCAGGGCAGGATCACGGTCACGGGCTGCATTGCCCCTGTCAGCCAGGATGCTCCGGACGGGGCCATCGAAGTCATCGTCAGTGACACCGGCGTGGGCGTGGACCCGAACTTCCGCGAGCTGATCTTCACCAAGTTCTATCAACCCGGCGAACTGGGCAAGCACTCCACCAGCAAGACACGCTTCAAAGGCGGGGGCGCGGGTCTGGGGCTGGCCCTATCGAAAGGGATTGTGGAAGCGCACGGCGGGCGTATCTGGGTGGAAAGTCCGGGCTATGATGAGATCAATTTTCCCGGCAGCCGTTTCCATTTTCTGTTGCCGCTTTCCAAACCGGATGGAAACGAATCGTCCAGCATGAGCGCCCCGTTAAGCTTCACGCTGGAACACGCCTCGGCAGAAGCCAGGCCGTAAGCGCGTACGTTGCCCCCAGAATAATCAATCCAAACTTGATGGACGCACAGATCGCCGCGATCCCAGGATATGCTGACTGAGCTTCCCCTGTCAGGATTCGCCACAGGGCAAAGTTCTCAACCGCGTCAAACAGCGGGGCTCCGGCCGCGGCCCAGCCGGCGAGCGCGCTAAGGAATTTCATCTTGCCCGAATGTTTCCCTGCAGCTAGCAGGATTCCCAACCCCAATGCAAGCGAATAGACTGGCATATACAGAAAGTCAATACCGAGGCTAAATGCAGCATGAATGCGCGCTTGTTCAGTCCACGAATTTACGATGCGCGAGGCGTTCTGAGATGTCGATGCGAATTCGAACGAGATAATTCCTCGTGGCAGGTTCAGCGGCTTATCCATGACCTGCATCACAATGGACAAAATAATGGTCGATATCAGGAACGTGATGAAGAGAGGTTTGCGCAAATTCGATGGGAGAAAAGCCAGAGGGTGATTCACTGAGTCCTCCTTGAGAGTCAAAAGTCCAGGGTCAAAAGTCATGAGTTTGACCTTGGACCTTCAACCTTTGACCTTATATACTCTTCCGGTACACCCGATAATTCTTATATTCTACGCCGTTGAGATTCTTCAGATCCGCGCGCATCTGCTCAGTGGTCTCAGCTACTTGAGTCATCTCAACATGTTTGAACTGGTTGAAACTGAGCAAGGTCTTCCCCATCTCGAAATAAAGGATCGCGTTCCCGCCGTGACCCTGAAACTCGGGCAAAATCCCCATGCCATTGGCAACAACCGTGTCTGTGCGGCGCATTTCCAGGAGAAGATCCACCAGCGTAATCGGATTCAATTTGCCTTTGGCACGTTGCAGTGCGGCAGACACATCGTGAAATGCGAAGAGAAAGCCGACAACATCATTGTCATGCACAATCACTTTGATCAGCCGATGGTCAGCAACCGTCATAATATTTTCGACGACAAAATCGATCTCGCGCGGCGTGAATGGATAATATTCCCAGTTGCGGACAAACGCCTTGTTATAGGCCTCGCCAATGCGCGGCGCCCACTGCACCAGTTCCCGCTTATTCTTGAACCGTTTGACCTGTAAATGTCCTCGCTCGAGGGCGCGCTGCGCGATGCGCTCCACCCGCTCCGGGATTCGGAAGCTGTCGGCAGGAAGGTAGCAGGAGACAAAATCAACCTCCTTGGTGAAGCCCAGCGCTTCCACGAAGGATTGGTAATAAGTGTAGTTGTAGTTGAGCATGGTCATCGTTTGCCGGTGCTCATGACCGAAGATCTGTATCCCGTAACCGTCCAGAGGCCCCATCCCTTTTGGCCCGATCACGGTATCCAGACCGCGAGCTTTTGCCCACTCGAAAACGGTAGTGAATAGCGCCGTCGCAGCTTCCGGGTCGTCTTCACAGTCGAACAGATAAAAGTCGACATGTCTGGTGTCGTGATAGCGATTGAAGGGCTTGTTCTCAATGGCCGCAATCCGTCCCACATCCCGGCCGTCGCGGACTGCGAGGAAAAAGTCCACGTCCGAATGTTCGTGGAATGGATGCTTTTTGCGGTTAAGCTGGTTGTAGGCATCGATGTATAACGGCGGGACCCATTGCGGGCAGTCCTTATAAAGGTTGTAGTAGAACTGAACGAACCGTCTGACCTGCGCCTTGTTGTCTGTGTCAACTCTTTGGATGGTGAGCATTGCGCACTCCTGCAACGAAGTTTGGATTCCCTTCTTTTCAGTATACAACACGTGTTAGTACAAAAAGACATGAGCAAAGTCACTCATCCAGGCGATGTTTGGACTGCTTCAAAAGCGTCCAGGGTTGGGTAAATCAGCTGGCATAGCCGATGCAGAAGGTGCTAAAAGGCATAATGGACGCTCAATGGTGGACATAGTAAAATAAGGATCCATTCTTACTTCAAGGATTTCCCATGTCTTCCTTTGATGAAAATCTGAAGAAATATGCCGAACTGGTTGTGAAGGTCGGCCTGAACTTACGTGCCGGTCAGCGCCTCATTATCAACAATGGTGTTACGCGCGGCATCCCCGTCCATTCCGCGCCGCTGGTGCGTGAGATCACCCGCGCCGCATACAGAGCCGGCGCGCGCTTCGTGGATGTGATCTGGGGGGACGAAGAGATGCTCCGCATCCGGGCTGAACTGGCTCCCCGCGATTCCACGGACGAATATTCCACCTGGCACATCAACGCACTGACCAGCATGGTCGAGCACGGCGATGCGCTTCTTTCCATTGCCTGTCATAATCCCGATCTGTTGAGCGGCCTGGACCCGGACTTTGTCAGCGGGATGCAGAAAACCCATCTCAAGAACTACTCGCCGGTCAGCGCCTTGGTCTCACGTAACGCGATCAACTGGTGCGTGATCGCGGGAGCGAGTCAGAATTGGGCAAAGAAGATCTTCCCTGACCTGAACCCTGAAAAAGCCGAAGAGAAGCTATGGCAGGCCATCTTCGCGGCCACGCGCGTAGACCAGCCGGACCCGGTTAAAGCCTGGGGAAAGCACATCGAGAAATTGCGTGCCCGTGCGAATTATCTGCAAGCCAAGCAGTACACCGCGCTGAAGTACACCGCGCCCGGCACAGACCTGACCATTGGCCTGCCGCGCGGACACAAGTGGATCAGCGCCCAATCACTGGCAGAAAACGGAATTGTCTTCACCGCCAATATGCCCACAGAGGAAGTCTTTACCCTTCCGGATCGCACTCGCGTGGACGGTACGGTTCAGGCCACATTCCCCCTCAGCTACGCAGGGACATTGATCGAAGATTTCAGCGTTACCTTTGAAAAAGGACGCATCGCCAAGGTCACCGCCAAGAACGGCGAGGCGGCGCTCAAGCACCTCATCGAAACAGACGAAGGGGCTTCCTATCTCGGCGAGGTCTCGCTCGTCCCGGCCAGTTCCCCGATTGGTGCACGCGGTCATCTTTTCTACAACACGCTTTTTGACGAGAACGCATCCTGTCACATCGCCATCGGACGCGCCTACCGCTTCACCCTCACCGGGGGCGAGGAACTGACCGACGAGGAGTTCATCAAGAGCGGCGGCAACGTTAGCATCACGCACGTGGACTTCATGATCGGCTCCAGTAAAATGGACGTGGACGGCGTGAAGGAAGACGGCTCCACAGAACCTGTCCTGCGCGCCGGCGAATGGACCATCGAAGCATAAGCGGAAGAACTCGAGCATACGCAGGAGGAAGACATGACGCCCAGGCTCAACCCCGATGAAATATTGAAAGCTGAATATGATTACATTGCAAAGACGGTCTTCCAGGCCAATGAAGACCGTTCCCGCGTCACCTCGTTCTACTTCGTCACGGTCGGTTCATTTGTAGCAGCGATCCTGGGAACACTCTTTTCGCCGAATGGCGGAAAGAGCATTTCATTTGCATTCTCAGGTTTATTCGTTGTGCTGACCATCCTCGGGGCACTGACGGTGGCGCAACTTGCCCGCCTGCGCGCGGCGTGGCATGAATCAGCACAGGCGATGAATCAGGTTAAGGAGTTTTACATTCAACAGTACAAGAATATCGAACCCGCCTTCAAATGGAGGTCAGAGACCCTCCCGGCCACAGATAAGCCATTTAGCATTGCGAACTTAATGGCAACTGAGGTTTCGATACTGAGTGCCATCACTGCATCCGCCTCTGTGTATTTTTTGCTCTCGGCGCTTGGGAGGATCACGGCATTAAGCTGGCTCATCCTGGCTATTATTCTGGTGATTGCCTATCAGGCCCAGTGGGCGTGGTACAAATCGCGACTTGTAGATGACCAGTAGAATGTATGCCCCGTAACTACGCTGACCAGACTCCCACGGCTTTTCAGCGCCTGCCCGAATATAACCGTGACGATGACTGGATCCGCGCCTTTCTGCGTGAGGCCAGAGTAGCACACATCGCCTCGGCGCGGGACGGGCAGCCGTTCCTGAACCCAAGCATGTTCTGGTACGACGGGGCGAATCATCGCATTATCTTTCACTCGAATGCTGCGGGGAGAGTCCGCTCCAATATCGAGGCCAACCCAAAGGTCTGTTTGGAAACGAGCGAGTTGGGAAAAATGCTTGCATCCAATGTCGCACTGGAATTCTCCCTTCAATACCGCAGTGTCATCGTCTTTGGAACAGCGCATATTCTGGATGATGCCGAAGAAAAACGGACCGCACTATACGGACTGATCAAAAAATATTTCCCGGCAATGAGTGCGGGAAAGGAATACCGAGAAATCACCGACAAGGAATTGCGGGCGACATCGGTCTATGCAATTGAGATCGAATCGTGGAGTGGAAAAGAAAACTGGAAAGACCGCGCCGATCAATCAGATGAATGGCCCGCGCTGGATGAAAAATGGTTTGAGTAAAGTTATCCGCAGAGAAAATAACACTCCTCTTCTCCGTGGCGAAACACAGGAGTTTCATCATGCCAAGCAAAGTATTTTTTGGTTCCGCACATCAGGCGCGGTTGGAAGCAAGGGAGACATTGCCCGCCAAACTTGATTTGATCCTCGATCAGCTACACATTCGCGACCGCGTGAGCAAAGAGACGGTTGTCATCAAGATGCACACGGGCAATAACATGGTGTATTCCACTATCCATCCGGTCTTCGTGCGGCGCGTGGTGCAGGCCGTGAAGGATGGCGGCGGCAAACCGTTCGTGGTAGATGTCAGCTGGGATGCGGCCGGTGCAGAGACGCGGGGTTATTCATCCGAGGTACTTGGCTGTCCTGTCTATTCTGCCGCGGGACCAGATGAAAAATACTTTTACGAGCATGAGCGCCCCTACAAAAACATAAAAAGCTGGAAAGTTGCGGGGCTTATTCAGGATTCAACCTTCATGATCAACTTCGCACACGTGAAGGGACATCCCTCTTGTGGGTTTGGCGGGGCTTTCAAAAATCTCGCGCTCGGCTGCATGGCAGGAAAAACACGCGGCGCGATGCACGACGCCATGCACTATGACCCATACTGGTTCCCCGAAAAATGCACGGATCCAGCCATATTGAAGCAGATTACGGACGCGTGTCCGTTTGAAGCGGTTGTGGAGGATAAGGAACAGCCGGGAAATTTGCACCTGCACATGGAACAATGCAACCAATGCGGGCGGTGCTTGCGCGTCGCACCGACGGGAAGCCTGTTCATTTCCCCGGTCAACTTCCACAGCTTTCAGGAGGCCTGTGCCATCGCAGTGGATATTGTGCTTTCGACCTTTGAACCCGGCAAAGCGACTCACCTCAGCCTTGCCACGCACATGACCCCTGTTTGTGACTGTTTTGGATTCACTTCCATGCCCATCCTGCCGGATGCGGGAGTTTTCGGCTCGGATGACATTGTCGCGCTCGACAAAGCCACTCTGGATGTCATCGCACCGACGCGGCTGATCGAGGAGAATATTCCTACTTCATTGGAAGTTCACACGCGCGAGGGTCATCCCTTCCAATGGCTGCATGGTCCGCTCAAAGACCCGTATAAAGTCACAGAATACGGGGAGAAACTGGGCATCGGTTCGCGTGATTATGAACTCGTGGATGTGCTGCCCGTGGAAAAAGTGGAACGCTCATCCCTCACCTATATTGCAGCGAGTTAAGATAAAGGCGAGGGAGAAACTTCGCCGCCCCTCAGGCGTATACTTTGCTGGAGGCAAAAATGACTGAACCAAAAACTCATACAGAAGAATTCAAGGTCAATGGCGAGGAACTACTCGCCAAGATCAAGCAGATTCTGCACGAAGGAAATATCCGCCGCATCATTATCAAGGATAAGGATGGGAAGACCGTCATCGAAATCCCCTTGACCATTGGTGTGGTTGGAATCCTGCTGGCGCCCACCCTGGCCGCCATCGGCGCTGTTGCCGCGCTGCTCACCGAGGCAACTGTGGTCGTCGAGAAATCAGAATCAATATAGCCGGCTCATCGCTCTCGGGGCTGACCACGCAAATCTAAGCGTTCCGAACCGGCTCACCTGCGTTATACAGAAAGACAGGTGGGGCCTGTGTTCGCACAAACAGCTTTCAAGTATGAGAGCGTTTATATTTTGATTCACCTGCTCACCTTCCAAATCTCCAGGCTGGCGAATCAACAGTGCGGGGGAGAACAGGCTGCTCGACAAAGACTCCTGTAATCTTTCAAAACTGGCCCTGATTTGACACCATCAATTGTATAATCGCGTCATCCAACCCTGAGAGGAGCGCACTCATGTATCGAACGGACATGTATGAAGGTTTGCTTGCAGAGACCGTTACCCTGGCCGGCGCTAACGGTGATGTGATCAACGCGTATCTGGCCAGGCCGCTGGGAGCAGGTCCATTCCCGGCGATGGTGCTGGCGCATCACATGCCCGGCTGGGACCAGTGGTATCGTGAGACAACGTTCAAGTTCGCAAATCATGGTTACATCACCATTACACCCAATCTTTATTTCCGCGCTGGACATGGCACGCCGGAGGATGTCGCCGCGAAAGTGCGAGCGGACAACGGCATTCCAGACGATCAGGCCGTGGGCGATCTGGCGGGTGCCATGAGGTATGTCCGTAATCTGCCTTATTCCAATGGAAAAGTGGGAATCTTCGGGACCTGCTCCGGTGGACGTCATGCGTATCTCGCGGCATGCCGCGCGCCAGGATTTGATGCCGTCGTGGATTGCTGGGGCGGACGCGTGGTGATGGCACCCGACCAGTTAACAAAAAACTTTCCCGTCTCGCCACTCGATTACACTAAAGACCTCCCCTGCCCGATTCTGGGGTTGTTCGGCAATGATGATACTACGCCCTCGCCCGAGCAGGTCAACCAGCACGAAGCGGAACTCAAGAAATACAACAAGACTTATGAATTCCATCGCTATGATGGTGCCGGGCACGGATTCTTCTACTATCACGTGCCTGCCTATCGCCAGGCACAAGCCGTGGACGGCTGGCAAAAGGTCTTTGCGTTTTTGGAGAAGTATCTAAAATAGACCTGACAGGTTTTTCAAAGCTGTCAGGTCTATGAAGGAGTCACTATGTGCACAATGATCGTAGAAAAAGTAAAAGTGGAAGGAAGCGGCAAAGGCACAAGCGGATGGTTCAAACTGGAGCAGGCCAACGTCTCTTACGACCACCCGTTCAACGCACCGCTGGAACACGCCCTCAACATCGACTTCGTGAACGAATCACAGGGGTTGGGGGCGCGCGTGGCAGTGGAACTCAGCGAACAGGCCGCGCGCGACCTGGTCCAGACCATTCTTGC
>JAKOVF010000108.1 GCA_029782225.1 Chloroflexota bacterium
GGGAATGGCAGTCGGACCGCTTGCTTGACGATGGTTTACAAACTGATGCAGTCCGCCGAGAAAAAGTGGCGGCTGCTCAATGGTTCCTCCCTATTGCCCGAGGTGTTCCAAGGCAGCAAGTTCATCGACGGAGTGAAAGAATCCAAGACCGCCGCCTGACAATTCCAAGAATTCTCATCCACAGGTTCTTGCAATATCTCCGCGTCGCCCGACCGACGTCTATCACACTCGCCGCGCACTTTCTAACGACGTTCAGAGCCGCCGGTATCAAGATCGAAAACGAAAGTGGCAATCCACCTCCATCGACACACCAACAGTACCAGGTCGAAATGCACCAGTTTGACGCTTTTGAATTTCGCTAATTTCCTGACCAATCAACTCGACCCGTCGATTAGAGAAGACACTACTGGCATTAAGGGTTTTCGCGAGACGATCAGGAGAAACCTTCCTACTACCTATGCGAATCACTATGTGGGCCGTCCTGCTTACGACTGCTCCTAGACTTCGCCACATATCCGCGATGAATCGCCAGTACTCTGCCTCGAATGAATGCCGATCGTCACGTGACAGACGCCCCGATGTTGGACGCGCCGGCCCGCCTAAGAACCACAGTCGCAGCCATTGGTCTTCCTCAAAATCCGTAACGTCAAAGTAAGGAGGAGAAGTAATCACACAACTGATGCGTTGCGGCAACGTTTCTCGGATGCGCGGCAAATCTCGCATATCGCGGTGCAATACAATAGCTTCGCCTTCGGGCGGTTCAGATTCATAACGAAACGATGCTCGCGAACGCAGCAATTGAAACGTATTCCGTTCGGGAGCTTTCAACCGCTGTTTCTTCCAAAATCGAACCGAATACGCCGGCTTCGTCGATATGGTTCTAGGCATTTGATTGCTGAGATACGAATCCGATGTATCCATCTCGCCGTGCAATGACCCTAGTATCAGTGCTGCCAACATTGTATCCACTCTATTGTCGCGCCATCGTAGGGTTTCGCGAAGATAAAGAAGCTGTTGGAGCGTCGTAGTGTGAAAAGCGTACTGAAAAAACTCAGTCGCCTTCTCTGCAGCATGGTGCCACCGCCTACCGTCAAAACCTTCCTCTAATTGATTGATTCTGCGCTTTAACGACGATAGCCTCGGTGCGTCGGTTTTGGCTTTAGTGAGACAGTACGCCACATCGTTTACGTCGCAAGCCACGGCGCGGCGGCCCATTAGTAGGGATTGAAATGCCGTTGTACCTCGGCCGCTAAACGGGTCCAGCACAACATCATTGCGTCGAGTCAAACGATCTAGCCAAGTCTCGGCGAATGCCTCTGGAAACATGGCAAAGTACGGGCAGATAGAATGGAATCGGTTTCTCATGGGATTTTGAAGCCCTCTGCCCGCGCGACTGCCTTCACCCATTTTTCGATTCGATTGAGCAGTTTTTTGGGAATCTCGTTGGCGTATTCCATAACGCGACAGCGATCAAACAAAATCCCGCCATCTGAAGACATGTCATACCATCGATCCAATACGCGATCGCAAACGAAGTAGAGACGAACCGGCGTTGATACCGGCTGGGTTCTCATCCATTTTCGACAGAAGCTTTCCGGTTGCAGCTTTGTGAGGTCGCTGTCCCAATTCGTACCAGTCTTACATTGACCAAAACCGATTAGCTGTCCATGCCTCTGATCGGTGAATCCTCGCCATACTACAATATCTAGCTTGCCGTCTTTGGCTGTAACTTTGTCCGAGGACTTGGGACGGAAATCTTCGCCCTCACGAATGGCATTGCACAACTCGTTTACGGCCGTGCCAAATCTGCCAATATCAAGTTCGTCGTGATCTTCGAGTTCGGCGGCTTCCCGCCCCGTGCCGAAAACCATCGAACCGACCATTTCACCGGGACCACCCCAAAAACGAACAGCCACTTCGCTGCATAACTGCTCAAATAATACAGTTCCATCCTCGCCGCCGTGAATCCGCGACGTTTTCATGTTCAGACGAGTTGCCAACAGCAGGAAAAAGTACACTAGCGACGCGAGGCGATCGTCGTCATAGTCCCAGTCGCGAATACTTAGCAAATTTCCGCTGCCAGAAATCTCATACGGGTATTTGCCGTCACCCTTTCCACAATGGGTAACGCGATTCGCTAAATCATTGAAAGCGTCCATCACCACGAGGTGAATATCGTCGTCACTCGATTCGTCCCCTCGTCCTATGATTCGGGCCATATCGAGCGTGGAGACGCTACCGTCCTTTCGCCGCAGACATTCTATTTCTGCGAAGTCGGCAATCTTGATCAGATTTGCCGCGTTTGCACTAGGCACGACTTTGAGGTCGCTCATTTGTCCGCACCCCCAGCGGCGCGAGGACGTCGGCGGGGAGTCTTCTTACGCTCCATTTGCTCAACAAGATCGTATGCCAAATCGTAGATTGTATTGGCTAAGAGGAGTTTCGATTCGTCCCCATCGAAACCAGTTGTCAGTGAACCATGTGCTTTCTGCAATGCTTCTTTCGCTTGCAGTAAAGCGTTTTGAAATACTTGTTCGTCGCCAAGGCTAACTTCAAGGCATACGGCGAGCGGAAGACCGGCGCGTAGTGAATCTGTTGCTGCCTTGTTCTTTAATACTTCATCTAACTGTCGCAGGTGAGGATTCTGCGTTTCGATGACTGGCGGCTTGTCGAGACTCTTGTCACCGAATAGCCAAGTAAACAGTTCGCCAAGTTCCTTAATCCTGCTAGTCGCTACAGGCTTTTCCGACTCGGTCGACTCGTCAGAAAGTTTAATGAAGGTGGCGATGCCATCGTAGTCCAAGCCCGTGTATAGATGAGAAAATGAAAAATGCTTCTTGTAGCGATTCTCTCGTTTGAAGACCTTCGCTTTTTCCGCTTGCTCGACAACCATTAGCGCGCGGTAAAGACGTTGGACGGTATTGTGCTTGTCACCGATTTGACCTGCAATTTTATCCAGATCTACATGGAAGTTGTTGTGTACCTCCGATACATACTGCGCTTTCGCGTAGGAGTTCCACTTCGCCGCTCCATTGACATGCTTGAAGCCAAGGTACCGCCAAGCTTCCTTCCGTGTAGTGTGTAAAACAGGGATTTGCTTGATAGCGTACCATTTGTTCTGTAAAAGCTCGCTGGGGAGTGGCGCTGCAGTCAGTGCTATCACCCTGACGAGGAACTGATCTTGGAAAAGGCGGGCCAGGCGTGGTTTTCTTGGGTATCAACAAAAACCCCCAAGGAGACACACACATGACCCGTAAGCATGAGCGTAATGGATTGTGTCGCCGTCGCCAACAGCGGAAGG
>JAKOVF010000117.1 GCA_029782225.1 Chloroflexota bacterium
TTGGGCCTGTCCCCGCTATACCAGTGGACTCCGCCCCCCCAGAGGTTCCGCCGGCCCGGGTCCTGTAGCCATTCCCAGGTCAATGGAGGAGGCGTCGGGAAGTCCACAGTGAAGTAGAGATGTGCATCCTTCTCGGTCAGCATGATATGCTGAGCGTCCTTCAGCTCGTTGTAACGTTGATGCAGGTCGAAGTTATAAGTGTTGACCGTTCCGAGGTGTTCATAGGTTTCGGGCTGACGGTGTAAGCCGGGCAGGTTTAGCTCAAGGTGTGCCAGGCAGGACTCGGTGAACATCATATATGCGCGCCAGCCGGTCTCGTCGGTCACGTGGTTTTTTGACAGCCGATGGACGAGATTTACATCCGAGCCGACCATCTCCCGAACGCTGTGGATCTGCTGAATAATGTAATCGCCGTGGTGAGCGATAAATTTTAGGTCGAGGCGTGGAATATCCCGGCAGGCTTTGCAGGTGCAGGTGGTAGCACGCTTGATATCTGTCTGCCGGTCTCGGAATGCAACGTAGGTGGATTCGATCAACTCGAGCAGCGTTTCCCCTCGTGCAATTTTGGATTCGGGCGCGTAGGCGAAGACTGCATCTCCTTCGAGCTTATGGATGGTCAGGAGCGATTCGATCCGGTTGCAGATGACCTCCAGAAGGTCTGAGAGGATTTCATGCGAATGCTCCAGCTCCGTCTCCGCTACGAAGGAGGTATAGCCCGAAATATCGGCAAGTAAAAGATATCCATGTTGTGTCGTCGTGTCCATGGCTGCCTTAAATAATTGGACAAGAATCGTCGTGATTATACCAGCAATAAAAAACGGGCAACCGGTCTGGGTTGCCCGTTCTGATGGGGTCCGTATCTTGCTGTTATTTCCTTGCGGCGGCGAGCGCTGCGTTGATCTGCTCTATGTGAGCCGTGATGTGAAAGTTGGGTTGGAGCAGGCCCGACCCGAAACGGTAGTAGCTTCCCTTGTTGGCTGCGAATTCGGCAGGGATGAAGGATACATAGGCGAGGGTTTCAGCCACCGCCCGGCGGAGTTCCTCCAGCATCAGCGCAATGGATGGATAGGCTTTTACAGTAGCCTGGACCTCGGCCGTCACATTGCTTCCAAACCCGTCCGAGACCAGTTCATAGCCGTCGATCAGGTTCGTCAAAAAGACCTGGTTGAAGCGTTCTCCATGAATCAGATGTGCAACGACCTCCAGCGCGCTCCACTCATTGGGTTCCGGTCGCGCCATGGCCTGAGAATCCGTGATGCCTTCGAAGCATTTCTCAACTTCGGCCAGCCCGGCCTCGTAAAACTCGTGAGCCTGTTTTGCCAGTTCAACCGGATCAGAGGGCACATCCGGCATGGGCCGCTTGCTCAGCTCCATCGTGACCGTTTTCTTTTCGGGACCGCGATAGTAGACCACTTCAATCTTGTCACCCCCCCTTTTCCCTGCAATCGCATTCGGCAGGCTGCTTGCATCATTCCGAATTGGGTGGCCTGCCATCTCGACAATGACGTCATTGGCCTGTAATCCGCATCTTTGCGCTCCCATGCCATCTACCAATCCATCCAATCGTAAGCCATCCCGCACAGGGACACCTAAGGCTTTTTGCTGTTCCTCTGTGAAATCGCCGGGGACGATCCCCAGCATAGGACGGTTGGCGATGCGCAGGTCAACGCCGGTTTCCAGCACAGATTTGAGATTCTCGAGGCTTTCTACCCAATCCTTATGGAAACTATCTACCGCAGTTTTCCAATATTTCCCTTTGTCAGGTATTTCATGATCCAGGCAGACCAAAACGCCGCCATCTTTTTCCTCAAAGGTTACGGTGACCTCGGTGGGGGCAGGGTCAACGCTCGAATACCAGCGGAACTTGACGCGTTTGTTCTCTTCCAGTTCTAGGTAATGGCCGCTGGAATAAAAGTCGCCGCGCCACCACAGGTACATGCGTCCACGCGGGTGCGGTTCCACGGTTGCCACGTCACACAGCCATTCGCGCAGGGGAGTGGCATTGGTAAAGGCGCGGTATGCCTGTTTGATGGGGGCCTGAACAAGGGTCTCAGCAGATACAGTTGCCATAGGAATCTCCTCACTCAAAATTGAACATATGTTCTGACTATGATTATAGTGATTTGGGATGGACGAGTCAACAGGTCCGCAGGAATCGGTTGTTGAATGGTTTAATTTTAAGTGGCCTTTTGGGAAAATACACCCTACTGCAGGATTGAAAATTCCCGCAGGGGATCAAAGGCTATCCATCAGTTGTTCAATGAACGCTCACCTGCTACGGTGCAGGCACCTGATTTTCCCCCGCTAAGATCGGCATATCTGACATATATTCCGCATGTTCAAAAGCGGTCAGCGCCCCGCCTTCGCCCGGGACGGGGTCAACCGTTTCGCTGCCGTCGATGTCAATGCCTTCCAGCATCTGATGCGAGAGGGCATTGGCTTTGCGGACATCGGCCTCTACATCCTGGTCGTCCGCTGCGCGGGCGATCTTCAGGACAAGATCACGCAGCTGAGGAGCCCAGGTCTCGAGATTTTCGGTACAGGCCTCGACATGCATGGCGTGCATTTGGATATCACTGGTCGCGCCGGAAGCTTTAGCCGAATAGCTGACGTGGTGGATCATCCCATCCAGATAACCGGCCTGATCGCCGTTGACGAGCAGACCATAACCATCTCCGGGGTCATTGACGCTCCCGTTGCCGTCCCAATCCCCGTAATACTGGACATCCTTATTCCCAACAATGAGATTGACGATCGCTTCGGCATTCGACTTCATGCCCGCCCTATCGCCTGACTGAAAAGTCTGCAACATAGCATCGGCTGACTTTTCGATCAGAGTAACGTTGTTCACCAGACCTACGGC
>JAKOVF010000143.1 GCA_029782225.1 Chloroflexota bacterium
GGCCCTGAGGCTCTCCACCCGCTTGGCATACGTTTCCGCAGGAATTACCGGGAAGTCATGGCTGACCACCGGCTCCGCCCACGGTATTTCAACCACTTCCACGTCGCTTAACTTCAGACGTTCTCTCATCCTGAACTCCTCCCTTAACACTGATCTAGAGGCGGACGGCCGCAAAACGGCCCGGTCATTTAAAACGGTTCAGAAGACTGTAAAAACGAAGTGGTCCAGAAACACAACGCCCCCAAAGGGCGAGAGCTCTGACCACTGGCGTGACGTTAACAGAAACCGCTGCTTGAACCGTTTTACACTGCTTCCGCCAGGATCATTTGACATACTTTGTGGATATCCTCCTGTATTTTGCCTCTTTTGTTACCTTTTCGCGCAAAAGACGGGACTCGCTGAGGAGCCCCGTTCTTGGAGCGCTGTGCTTCTTTACATCTCATCCAGAGGATAAATCGGCCGAGGTACCTGCTCGTACTTGAGCTCGGTCAGCACCAAATTGGTATCGCCTTCGGTCAAGGCAAACATCTTGCGGGCTGCCAGTCTTTGATACTCCGGGCTGATATAGCCGCTTTTGACCACGATGATCTTGAAGTCCTCGGGCTTGAGCCCCAATTCGCCCAAAAGGCAGGGGTCTGTCACGCCAAATCTCCTGGCCGCGATCACAACCATGACTCCGTCCTTGGTCACCACCGCGAAGCGATTGCTGTCCAGGGCTCTGCGCGTAACCACTTCAGCTTCCAGTGGATAGGGGTCCGCATCTTCCCGGTAAGCGCTCCTGCCCAGATTGAGGTGGACCAGCTCCCCTTCCCCTGCGGCGAAGCACTGCTCGACACAGGCCGGATCCACGACACCGACTACCAAAGCGTCCTTGACGCCCCTTTCCACCAAGGCTTTGACGACGATGGCCAGATCCTGCGCCGCCCCCGCCGTGGGATTGTCACCGGCATCGGAGATGATGATGGGCTGACCTGGATCGGCCAGGGCCTGTTCAATGGCTTCAGGCAGCGGCCAAGATTCTGTGGTGAAATTGAAGTTGTCCCTCTGCTCCCAAACCCGATCAGCCAGCCATTTGGCCTGCTGATCCAGGGCCGCGGCTCTATCCTTGTCACCTACCACCACCACATTGACGCCGCAGTGGGGGCTGTCTGCCCAGGGAAAACCGGCAAACAAGGAAGCGGAAACGAGTCCCGGCGTCTTTTCCATCTCGTCCAGCAGCGGGAGCAGCTCATTCATGGGACGTTCATCGGTTTCCGACTGTTCGCCGGAGATGAGCAGCGGCACATAGGCGCGCCGGGTAATAAAGGGCCGCTGTTCCCGCAGGGACAGCAGGAGCAGCTCCGCTGCCCGAGCCCCGGTCTGCACAACGTCGATATGGGGAGCAGTCCGGTAGCCCACTAAGATGTTGGCATTGGTGACCATGGCCTCTGTGATGTTGCCGTGCATATCAAGTGCGCAGGCAATGGGCAGATCCGCAGGCAGCTGCTGCCGGAGCGCGCTGAGCAGGTCCCCTTCGGGATCCGTCACGTCCTGCACAAACATGGAACCGTGCAGGGCCAGACAGACCCCATCCAGGTTAGCGGCTTCAGCCTTGATCCCGGAGACGATCTTTTCCTTAATGACCTGATAGGCGCTGCTGGTCACAACCCCCGAGGGTAGAGCTCCGGCAAAGTAAATGGGCAGGATCTCCACTCCCTCTTTGCGGAGCACCTGGACGATGCCGCCTATGGGCATTTCTTTCATCCAATAGTCACTACTGTAAACCGCTTCACCCTCAACAGGCCTAAAATCCTCAAGCGGCGTGAGTTGGGTTGTAAATGTGTTTGTCTCATGCATCATCGCGGCGATAGCTATCCGCACTTCTCAACACCCTTTCCACATACCGATTCACGCTAACTCTTAATGCTGCCACCAAGCAAGCCGCGGATAAAGTGTTTCTGGAAGACCAAGAAGATGATGGTGGTGGGCAGGATGGACCACAAACTGGCCGCCATCAAATGGCCATACTGTACGTCCGTCATCCCCACAAAGGCCGAGAGCTCCACAGTTACGGGCCGGGTGGTCGCACTCCTGGTTAGGGTCAGACCAAAGAGCAGATCATTCCAGATGGCCCTGGCCTGGAGAATGATCAGGGCGGCAAAACCCGGTTTGCTCAGGGGCAGCAGGATGCGGAAGAAATAACCGGCGATGGAGCAGCCATCGATGAGCGAGGCTTCCAACAGGGACTTGGGTATGGTGGCAAAAAAGTTCCTGAGGTAGAAGGTGCAGATGGGAATACCGTACACCGTATGCACCAGCCAGAGCCCGGGTATGGAATCATAAAGTCTCAACTCCCGCATGATCTGAAACAGCGGAATCAAAACGATCTGGAAGGGGACGAACAAACCCGCGAGCAAAAACATGTAGACAAGTTGGTCCCCTTTAAAGCGAAACTGAGAAAGGGGATAGGCACCCAGCGCCCCCACAAAGGAGGAGATAAACACGGCGGGCAAGGTGATGAGCAAGCTGTTGAGCATGCCCCGCCCAATTATCTCAAAAGCGGCGCGGTGGTTCTCCCAGTAGAAACCCTTAGGCAGTGCCAGGACGTTGACCAGCTCAGGCGGGGATTTCATGGAAGTGGAAATCATCACGCCGATGGGCACCAAAAACACCGCGGCAAAGAAGATCAACGCAGCATAGATGAAGATGTACTTGAAGATGTACTTGCGCTTCGCTCTCGTCAATTCCGGATCCCCTCCAACCCCTTGCTGGTGTGGTAGATGTAGGGCAGGATGATGATGGCCGAAAGCACCAGCAGTACCACTGCAACGGCGCTGCCCAAGCCCATATCAAAGCGGTTAAAGGAAAAGTCGAACATCAAGGTAGCCAAAACCTCGGTGGCGTAGCCGGGGCCTCCCCTGGTCAGGGCATAGATGATATCAAAAACACGCAGAGCATCCACCGCGGACATGGCGAGAACCACAATGGTGGAGGGGAGCAGCTGCGGGATGATGACCCGGCGGAACTTCTGCAGGAAATTGGCGCCATCGATATCCGCCGCTTCCAGCAGTTCCGGCGGAATGTTCCTCAACCCCGAAAGATAGAGGACCAGTGAAAAGCCTGTTGTCCACCACAGGCTGGCGGCCATCACCGCGTAGGTGGCAATGGACACGTTGCCGATCCAAGGCCGCGCCAAATGGCCCAAGCCGATCCTGGTCAGCAGCTGGTTGATCAACCCGTTGCGGGGCTCGTACAGCCAGCGCCACACCGCCGCCACTGCCACCGGTGTGATGGTGTACGGCAGAAAGTAAATCGTCTGGAAGAGCCGCTCGCCCTTGAGCTTGTTGTCGATTAAAAGGGCCAAAAGCAGGCCCAGGGCTGGGGGTAAGAGCAGCGAAAAGACGAGCCACTTGGCATTATTGGTCAGCGCTATCTTAAACGCGGTGTTGGCAAATAGCCGCTGATAGTTACGGAGACCCACATAGGTCATAACGGGCGAGATGCCGTCCCAGCGGTGAAAGGAGAGCCAGATACTGCGGATGATGGGATAAATCACAAATACGCTGAATGACACCACAGGAATAACTAGAAATAGGGCAAAGGTCAACTTCCGTTCCGTTTCCAGCTTCATGTCTCACACTTCCTTGCCTTTAGTGGGCCAAGAAGGCAGGGGGCAGCAGCCCCCTGCGGCCCCCTGCGCTAACTTACCACTGCACAAAGCCGTTCTCAAACAAGATCTCCAGGCGGAGATTCTCCAAGGTCTGGAGCACTGTATCGAGGGTAGCATCGGTTGGATCGAGGGTGAAGATCTCCACTTGACGGGTCAACTCCTGCCACAGGTGTGGAGGCAGCATGAACAGCAGGTTGGGCAGAACGGTACCGGACTGGTTGACCTCTTGGATCCGCTCGTAAACGCAGCGCAAGGTGGGTCCATAGATGTCCGGCGGGACATTGAGGTTAGCCGCGACCGATCCCTTGAGGGAGTTGAAAGCGATCTGGCCTTCCAACCTGCCGGCAACCTCCATGAGGGCGTTGGCGCCTGCTTCATCGGCGCTGCCCACCGGAGCGGCCAGGGCGTCCACTTGGATGATTACTACGTCTTGCGTTCCCGGCACGGGGAAGAAGCCGAAGTCAACATCTTCTTCTAAACCAGCTTCCTTGAAGTGAGCCACAACCCAGTCGCCGTTCAGGTACATGGCAGCGTTGCCCTGGATCATCTCGTTGGCAGCTTCTGCCCAACCATAGCCGGCCCAGCCTTCCATGTAAGCTTCCACCATGGTATCACGGTAGAGCTCAAAGGCTTCCCTGACCCGTGGGTCCGTAAAAGCGATTTCGCCGCGGCCGAGGGCGAGATAGCCATCTACACCGAGCACTGTCAGAAGCGGACCGTACCACTGGTAGGTTCCCCAGCTGCCTGCCACAGCAGCGATGGGTTCAATGCCGTTTTCCCTCAGCACTCTGCAGACTTCTTTGAACTCGTCCCAATCCTTGGGCGGCTCCAAGCCCAGTTCAGCAAACACGTGCTTGTTGTAGAACATGTGGCTGATGACGTGGGTGTTGAGGGGGATAGCATAGGCATGCCCATCGAACTTCACCATGGCCTTGAGCCCGTCATCGAAGATCTCGTCGCCGTTGATTTTCTCCCAAACCTCATCAAGCGGCTTCAGTCGGCCTGCGTCCACATAGGTCTTGAGGTCATAGCCAATGGCGCTTTGGTAGACTTCCGGTGGATCGCCTGCCATGAAAGCCGCACCCAACTGCCGCCGGATCTCGGCGGTGGCTCCGGGGATACCCCGCTCTGTGAACTCATACTCAGGATACACTTCCCTGGCTGCTTCCAGCAGGGCGTCCAAAGCAGCCTTTTCACCGCCAGTCAACCAGTAGTGCCACAACTCAGCGGCATGAACGGCCATGGCTGCTCCCAGGACCATGGTCAAGACCAGCAGCATGCTGACGACGAACCGTCTCCTCGAATGCATTTACTCACTCTCCCTTTCTATTGTTGGTCACCTTGACAAATCCTGCAAGCTACTTCCTGAACCACACCTCTGCTGCTTTCCACCACATCCCTCCCTACTGCCTTCCATATTAACAATATGCTGAGCTCAGCTGTTTTCCAAGATCCCCTGGTGAGGGGATCTTGGCATGATTACTTCTTCAGACGCAGCACATGCGTTGGGTTGAGCATGAAGGGCTGCACCTGTCCCTGGATGCTGCACAGGGGCAGAACATCTTCATGCAGCTCGTAGCCTAAATCCGCCATCAGGGCCCGCCGCCTTTGGATCCGCCCCCAGACCTCCGGGTATTTCTCCGCCAGCTCCCGGCGCAGAGCAGCATCGGCCACTACCAAACTGTCTTCCGTATGCACACCGGGA
>JAKOVF010000406.1 GCA_029782225.1 Chloroflexota bacterium
AAACAGGCCACTGAACCCCTGCCTCTTCCGAAAAGCTATGTCCCCGATCTCCCGCATGACGTGGAATCGATCCTGCTGAAAGTGCTTGCCAAGAAGCCGGAAGACCGTTATCCCGACGTGTGTGCTTTTGCGGATGAGTTACAGAATCTGCTCGCTGGAAAAGAAGTCTCCGCTTCTACGATCAATACCCGGCGTTTGCGCGAGCAGATGACCGGCCAGATCGAACAAAAATCGATCAAAAAGCAGGACCCGGTCAGCGCTCCACCCGCGGACCCTCAACCTGCCCGCCGCAAAAATGTATTTGTGGCCCTGATCGCACTGTTTGGCGTGTTTGGCCTGCTTATCGTTGCCGGTGGCGGGTACTGGTATCTTTCCTCCAACCCAGGCCTGTTTGCGCCCGCGCCTACATCAACCTTCACACAGCAGCCGACGCTAGCTTTTACGCCCACTTTGACTGAGATCATTCCAACGGAAACGATCCAGCCAACGAATCAACCCACGAATACGCCTGCGCTTCCTACACAAACCTCTGTCCCGGCCGAGATCCGCGACAGTAAAAATGTCACCATGCGTCTCATCCCTGCTGGAGAATTCACCATGGGCACAGACAACAGCGGCGACGCAGATTCTCGTCCCGCTAACGTGGTGGACCTGCCTGCGTTCTATATCGACAAGTATGAAGTTACGAACGCGATGTACGATGCCTGTGTTTACGCTGTCGAATGCCGCAAACCGCGGCAGCTCGGTTCAGCCACGCGCACTTCCTATTACAGCAACGCGGTCTTTGCCAATTACCCGGTCATTTACGTGGACTGGAAAATGGCGCAGGCCTACTGCAAGTGGAGGGGTGCACGCCTGCCGACGGAGGCCGAATGGGAGAAAGCGGCCCGCGGCACAGACCAGCGTCCCTATCCCTGGGGCACTGCGGCCGCGGATTGCAGCTATGCCAACCTTGCCGGCTGTGTCGGCGACACTGCGCCGGTGGACCAGTACCAGAAGGGTGTAAGCGTCTACGGCGTGTATGGCATGGCAGGCAATGTCTTCGAATGGATCAGCAGCCTGTTCAAGTTCTATCCCTACAATGCCACGGACGGACGCGAAGACCCGCTGGCATTTGGCGAACGCATGGCGCGCGGTGGCTCCTGGCATGTATTTGGCGGCAACGGCGAGAACGTCCGCGTGGATATTCGCCTGAAACTGGATCCTGGTTATTACGGCGCCTACGTGGGAATCCGCTGTGCGAGAAGCACAGACGGCCAGTAAATAAACAAGCCCCGGAGTTTTTCAGAACTCCGGGGCTGATTGTTTTTAGGCCGGTTTATCCCGCGCCCTTAAGATAGATTCCTGTTGGATCAAGCTCTTCCCGCAGAATCCACAATTCCTTTTCGGTCACCATTTCGGTCACTGTCAGGTGAGCAGCGGTCTTCAAATCCCAACCAGTGTTGGCTTTGGCTTCCTCCACCGTTTTCCCCGGGTGCAGAGCGGTCAGGATCATTTCGCCAGTCTCATCAGGCTGCATGATGCCGATGTCTGTCACGACCGCCAGCATTCCCTGTCCGCGCAGGCCGGCTTTCTCGCGATCTGCTTTGCCGTGGATAAAACCGGCCGATGTCATAAAGTCCACTTTTTCGGGGAAGCGGCGCTTCTGATGCGGTGTCATGATGTAACAGCGATTGGCCCATGCTGCGATTTCCTGTGACCCGCCAGAGCCGGGCAGTCGCACCTTGGGATGGTCATACGCGCCGATCACGGTCGCGTTGATGTTGCCATACTTGTCGATCTGCGCACCACCCATGAAGCCCACATCCACGTTGCCGCGTTGGAGGTAATTCGCAAAGATATCGTACATGCTCACGACGGACAGCGCACCACTCACGAGTGTAGGATCACCTATCGAAAGCGGAAGCCGCGCCGGCTCCGCACCGATCACGCCCGCTTCATAGATCATGACCAGGTTGGGAGCATGAGTCCGCTTGGCGAGGTTGCATGCCAGATTAGGTTGTCCCACCCCCACAAAAACAACGTCGCCATCCCGCAACAAGCGTGAGGCGTTGATGATCATCAATTCTGCTGAAGAGTATTCCATGTTTCCTCGAAGTTTCGGTATGAAAACCTGCACAAACTATTTTGCCTGAATACGACCGACCTGGCAAGGGAGAGTCGCAATAACTATTGCTTCAAATCCCGAACAGAAGGATAATCGCTCGTGAGGAGAATGCCATGAAAACACATTATCATCCTATCGCCGTCTCTCTTCTTGTCCTTCTGCTCACTACCCTGGCGTGCAACTTGCTGCGGCCTTCCACGAACCCGACAGCCTCGCCAATTGCTTCTACTGCGACCGTAATCGACACGCCCGTAGTGGCTGCCTCCGCCACAAAGGTCGACGCGCCAACTGAAACACAAGTTCCTTCGCCCACGGTTGAACCAGCGACTCCCACGATCTCGGTTGCCCATGCTTTGATCCCGACCACATCCGTCAAGAGCGGCGACCTGGTCAATGATGTGGTGTCTGTCGATTCCGCCGCCGAGAAGCGTGCACCTTACGGCGATTCGTACAAGATCAATCTCTTTGAGCGTCCCTTTCTTCAGGATATGACGTATGTTCCTGACCTGGATATCGAAAGCTACAACTTGAGCAAGGACGAAAAGTTCTATTACGTTTCGATCAAACTGGTCGGTGCCAACCCCAATAACAGCATTGGCATCAATTATGGCGTTGAGTTGGATCTCGACGCGGATGGGTACGGCGACTATATCGTCATTGCTCATCCACCTTACAGCGTGGATTGGTCCGCTGACAACGTGCAGGTGGTCCAGGATACGAACCACGATACCGGCGGTCTTTCCGCTGAGAACTCTGATGCGCCTTTGCCCGGCGATGGATACGACACGGTCATCTTCGATGGCGGGCGCGGGCCCAAGGATGATCCCGACCTGGCATGGGTACGCATTAACGCCGGACGGAATGCCACCGTGCAATTTGCGTTCAAGCTGGCGCTGGCAGAGAACCGTTTTATGGTCGGTGTGCTCGCGGACGCGGGCCTGAAGAGCATCCAAGACCTCGACTACGTGGATCGCTTTACAAAGGCGGAGGCGGGTTCTCCCATCGGCGGTGACAAGGATTATCCGCTCAAAAACCTGTTTGCTGTGGATAACGTCTGCCGTGAACCAATCGGCTTCATCGGCAATGGCGAGGAACCTCAGCGCTGCCCGTTCAACCCTTAAGTTGGCCGATCTCTGAGAAACAGCTGAATTAATTCGAACACTCCCCTGGGACGCTCCAGCGGCAGCAGGTGTGTGGACTTCGGAAGCGTTTCAATCTGGATTTTGGGCTGCTTCCGTTTCACCAGCCTGGCGGAGCGCTCCCAGAAGGTGTCGGTTTCCGCGCCACGGATGATGAGCGTTGGCACCTCGAGATTTTTCATATTGCGCCAGATCTCCATGTCGCGCCATATACCGGTGTAATAGATGTGAGATTCCCATTCCGGCGTATACACCAACTCATAACGACCATCCGGTCTCTGCCGCGTGATACCTCGGATGTAGGTCCACAGGTTTTCATCTGAAAGATATCGAAAGATGCTTCGGTTGCGATAGCCCCGAAAGACCAATTCAAGGTTATCAAATTCGCGACGCCGTTTCAATGTCGTAGGAATCAGAGAGTGGACGCGATGTCCTACTCGAAGCGCCCGCGCCAGATTCCACATGGCAATGAAATCAGGCGGAAAGAGCACAGGGTCAAGCAACACCAGCGCGCGGAATTTCTTCGGGTCGCTCAAAGCCGCACGCAAAGTGACAGTCCCGCCGATGGAATGACCTGCTCCAATAACGGGACCAGCTCCACAGTCTGAAAGGCAGCGCAGTAAATCTTCTGCCAGCGGATTCCAATCGTTGAGTTCCTCGATTTTTGCATCCTGCCAGAGCGGACGCAGATACATCCCAAAGACGTGATATTCCGTTTTCAGAAGCTGTAATAACGGCTGATAGCACTCGGGTGGATAGCCATTCGCGTGCAGGAAGTGGAGTGGCAAACCGCTGCCACCCATACGAAAATATGGAATTTCCATCGCTTATGTGCTTGTGTATCGGGCAGCCTAATATTGCCCGTAATTGATCTTCTCGCTATAACTCGGCTTTACTCTCAACCTTTCGTGGACCTTCTCGCCCAGCTTTTCCCAGTATTCGCTGCGGTCTTGTAACCCGTAGACCCACTCATCCAGGTAGGACTTGACCGAATCTGCTGACTCGCTGATCTTATCCCAGGAGAGATAGAACTCGTTATCGCGGTCATAGTATCCCTGCGCGTAAGAGGGATGACAGGCGAACGGTACATGACAAACCGCATCCACAATATTCGAGGGGATCATCGTACGATTCGGGTCGGAGCGGATGACGGACGAGTCGACGATCTCTTCTGCGGTGAGGATGACCTTCCGCGCAGCAAACGCGGCTTCCTTCTGCTCACCGATGATGCCCCACAAATGTGCGTTGCCATTCTCATCTGCGCGCTGCACATGGACAATCGCCACATCCGGATTGAGTGCTGGGACAACGATTACATCCTTACCGCCATAGGGATCGGGGATCCGCTTGATGTTTGGATTCGATTTCTCAAGGTCAGCCGCGCCCGTTTGATTCATCGGGAGGAAGGGAAGGCCGGACGCGCCCGCCTGTAAACGCGTGATCATGCCGAAGTGGGAATACTCCTCCCATTCCAACTTGCCCTGCTCAAGCGCCGCTCGGACAATGCGCAGCGACCCGACCCCCGGATTCCCCATATACGAAAAGATGACCTTTCGCGCGCATCCCGCGGCGACCATCTGGTCGTAGATCAGGTCCGGAGTTGCGCGCGCCAGCACCAGGTCCCGTTTTTTGAGGCGAATGATCTCATGTCCCGCGGCGAAGGGGATGAGATGGGTAAATCCTGCGGCGTAGACGGTATCACCATCACTGACGTATTTTGCGAGGGCTTCAGAGAGTGGCAGTAGTTTGGTCATGATTATTTCTTCTCTTCTTTTTTATCACTTTTGGGCTTTCTGCGCAGCATGGAAAATCGACCGGCTGCTGGCGGCGGCGCCTTTTTGCGGCGGAAGCCCCAGCCGATCCCGATCAGGATCATGGCAATGAACAGATAATTGAAATCAGGTTTCTTCGCGAAATCAGAAGCAACAAACAGTATAAAGGAACCCCAGCCCAGTACCAGGAAAAACGTGCCCACGCGGACGATCAGCGGTTCATCTTCCATGGGATTATTTTACCAATGCAGAGTGATTTCCATGCCCACTCGGCTTTTTTGCTGAAAACAATATCCTTCGGAATGGGTAAAGCAGGGGACTCTCCGGTAAAGCCAGCTTCATCTTTTTGCGAAGCACCTCAAGGAATTCGTCTTTGTGATTTCCCAACCTTTCAAAATACGGGACGAGCGCAGTCCCTGAGATCCACTCGACGACTGCATCTGAGTTCTCCAGGACATGTGAGTACACCTTCTCAAAGACGATGATGTTCTCGGTATTTTGCTCGAAGAGAATTTTTGCGTACTGATCAATGGTTAGAACAGGCGAAATGCGTTCAAACCCGCCAAGGATCCCATGGAACGGGTCTTCTTTCGCTGTCTCACGGATGAGCAAATGGGAAATATGATTATGGTTTGAAGGAATCTGTACGCAGAGCTGCCCACCCGGTTTTAGCTTTGAGATGAGATAGGGTATCAGCTCTTCGTGGTTTTCGGACCAATGAACGGCCGCGTTGCTAAAGATGAGATCCCACTCTCCGGTCAGTCTGGCCTGGTCTCCTTGCTCGAAGCGCAGATTCGGGGCTGAGTAGGCAGCTGCTTTTTTCAACATGTCGGGGGAAGAATCCAGCCCGGTTACGACGCTGTCTGGCAAGGTCTCAGCCAACACGCGCGTCAGTTCACCCGTTCCACAGCCGAGGTCGATCACTTTCAGGTGTGGACGGATTTCCACCAGCGCAAGCAAATCATAAAACGGTGCGGAGCGTTCATGTTGAAACTTGTGGTATTGTTCTGCGTTCCAGGGCATAATTTATTTCATCAAAAAAGAACCCCTCCCTTCAATTTGAAGGAAGGGGCAGCCAAAATCGTAAAGGTTACTTGATCAGCGTGCGGATCTGCTCGTGCATGTACAACGGCAGATAGTAGTGACCGCCGCCGTTCTTGCCGCTCGAGCCAGAACCTTTCCAGCCGCCAAACGGCTGGAAACCAGGCCAGGCACCTGTGGTCGCACCCTGGGGACGATTCGCGTAGGTTACGCCGGCTTCGATCTTATCGAAGAACATATCCGCTTCCTCGGCTGAGCCGTAGAAGCCAGCCGTGAGGCCGTAGTTCACATCGTTGCCGATCTCCATTGCCTCATCAAGGTTCTTCACCTTACCGATAGTTGTAATGGGCAGGAACATCTCGTATTTCCATAGACGATGCTCGAAGGGCAGGTCAGTGACGAATGTGGGTTCGCAGAAGTACCCTTTGTCGAAGTTACCGCCGGTCTTGACGTGACCACCGGTCAGGAACTTGCCGCCGCCCTGGGAAATCTCTTCGGTGAAGTTCTTGAAATCATTGTATGAGCTCTTGTTGACCACCGGACCAATGTAGGTCGCGCGCTCAGTTGGGTCTCCGATGACGAGCTTATCTGTGGCCTCTTTCAGGCGGCTGACCATTTCATCATAAACGGGTTCCTCCACGATCACGCGCGACGCGGCGGAGCATTTCTGTCCCTGCAGACCAAACGCCGAGCGGACAATGCCGATGGTGGCGCGTTCCAGATCCGCATTCTTCGAAACGATCGCAGGATTCTTTCCGCCAAGTTCCAAAATCATCGGGCGAACATATTTGCCCTTTGCAAAATCCGAGAACATCTTCATGCCCACGTCGAAGGAACCGGTAAAGGTCACGCCGTCCACTTCAGGGCTGTCTACCAAAGCTTGACCTAATGTCGAGCCGGGACCAGTCACAAAGTTGACCACGCCATCGGGCAGGCCGGCATCGCGGAAGCAATCGGCGAGCAGACGCACGATCCAGGCAGTATCGGTCGCGGGTTTAATGACGAGCGTATTACCGGCCACCAGCGCTGCGCCCGAAGGACCACCGGTCAGCGCGTGCGGGAAGTTGAACGGGCTGACGACCAGCCACACACCATAAGGGCGGAGGACTGAAATATTGCTCGCTTCGTAACCAACCAGCGGGTCCTTGCCCATCTCGACGATGTAGCCGTTGTTCTTTTCCATCTGGTAGCACGAATAATAAATAAGGTCAGCCGTTTCCTGCACATCGCCTAAAGACTCCATGCGGTTCTTGCCGACCTCCATTGCCATGGCTGCGCCAAGATCAAAAATACGTTCCTCGATCAATGAAGCGGCCTTGCGGAGCAGTTTCACGCGCTCCTGCCACGGGGTATGGCTCCACTTCGGAAAAGCCTTGCGGGCCGCGGCCATCGCGTCATGCGCGTGTTGGGCGCTGCCCTTCTGCATTTTCGCCAGTATCCAGTCAGTGTTGATGGGGGAGTGGTCGTCAAATTTTTCATCGGCAAATACATCCTTGCCGTTGATGATCATGCCATATTCCTTGCCGAGGTTCTGTTTGAGTTTCTCCACGGCCTTGTCAAAACCGGTGTGCAACTCCTCGGGTGGGTTGAACATGGTCGCGTACGTAAGCTTGAAATCAGCCATTGCTGTGCCTCCTGAATTTGACTAACGAACTATAGAACTAAACTTAGTATAGCGGAGGAATTCACAAACGTCAAAGTTTAGCGTCTCTGTTTGGATATGACGATTCTCACCCCTGTAAGAAGACAAGATCGCCAGTTGTCTACCTCACTATGAGGACAAAGCCCCGCTTCATTTTCTGGACTGTTGGCCTGGTCATCGTTTTATTGGCCTCTGCCTGCGCCCCGGCAGGTCCCACGAAACCTCCGCAGATTCAAATCCCCCTGACCGCCGCAACTGCCAGCCCCACTCCCGAGCTGATACCCTTCGAGGGCCTCAGTGCGACACCTGACACTTCTACACTTGTCAACACCCCGGTACCTACTGTGCAGGCCATTGCTACCTCCCGCGGACCCAACCTCGAAGCGACTGACCCCACCACCGTTTCCCTGGCCTCCGGTAGTATCCAACTTATTGAATTCTTCCGCTTCACCTGAAGCACCTGCCGCGCGATGGCGCCCATGGTCCATGGGTTGGAAGCGGAATATTTCGGGAAAATCAGATTTACCTATCTTGACGCCGACGACTCTCGTACCGATCAATTCCAGGATGCACTCGGCTTTTATTATCAACCTGAATTCTACCTGCTCGACTCAAATGGCAATCTGCTCCACAAGTTTGTGGGGTACGTCTCAGCAGATGAGTTTCGAAGCGCATTTAGAAAGTTTTTCCAGTAATCTGGAATGTGTCATCCTGAGCCTCGAGCCTCAAACGGCGAGTGCGGCGAAGGATCTCTAACGCTGAAGTACGAGACCCTTTGGTCGCGGTGGCGCTTCGGCTTCGTTACGCTCCGCTCAGCGCGACATTTAGAACTGATACCGCAGCATCAATCCCATATCTCTTAGCGCGGGAATCCACGCCAGCACGCGCAACAGCAAGCGCAAGCCTCCAGGCATCTTTTGGATATTCGGGAAATTCTGATCCATCACGCTCAACTTCGTGACAAGCTTGAGTCGGGGAATCCACTGTTCGAGCTCATGTGGATCGTTCATACCCCACCACATCCTTGCACCGGTCGCGCTGATTCCCACGTTGGTTTTCTGCATCTTCAAATAAGCCCGGCTGATGGAATCAAACATGACCTGTCCGCTGGGGAAATGATTGACCAGGCGTTCCAGCAGCGCCTTGACCTCATCTTCCTTCAAGTAATAGAGCAACCCTTCAGCAATGACCAGCGCCGGCCGATCTGCCGGTACCTGGTCGAGCCAGCCTGGCTCCGTGACCGAAGAGCCAATCACGCGGTAACCAGCGCGCTCTGGAAACAATCTCTGGCGCAGTTCAATGATTTCAGGGTAATCGACATCGAACCAGGATACACTCGGCGCGGGATTGACGCGAAACACGCGGCTGTCGAGTCCGCAGCCCAGATGCAGTACAACCGCATCCGGGTGAGTCGACAGATATGCCTCTGTCCAGAGATCGAACATCTTCGCGCGGGCGGCGATCGCAAGCCTGTCATTCCACTTGACGTTGAGATTATGGAAGTCATAATCGATGCGGCGAATGGCCTCCTGCGCGGCCGGGTCACGCAGGATCGGGTCTGTTGCGTCAGTTTCCAATGCTCTACCATACAGTGTGACCAGCATGGTCTCTTTCTCTTTGGTAAAGTGAACTTTTTCGGTTGGCATTTTGTTTATCCGGATTGATACAATCTGGCACGTTCTCCTGTTTTGAAAACCTACCAGAGAAGGGGTACGAGCCGATAGCGTACCTTTTGCTCGTATTGCTGGTATCCCGCCAAATCTTTCTCCAGCATCTTCTCTTCATCGAGGATTCGCCACATGAGTACAGGCAGGACCAGAGCAATGATCACGAGTCCCCACCATGAGTCGAGTGCGAGCGGTACGCCTATGACCATGATCAAAACACCTACATACATGGGATGCCGGACAATGCTGTACGGACCTGTTGAGATGACTTTTTGACCTTCAACCGTCTCAATTGTGGAACCTCCATAGCTGTTCTCCCTGAAGACGAGTAGATCAATGAAAAGGCCAGATGCAACCAGCAAATCTCCCACCACAGAAACAGATGCTGGCGCCGGAGACCATCCAAAGCGATGGTCGAGCGCGCAGAAGACCAACAATCCAAAATCTGCTAGGATTCCTACGGAGATGATGATTTTTTGTGTGGGAGACTGCTCTGTACCGGGGCCAAATTTTTTGCGCCGTTCCAAAAGAGCCGGATCTTTTAGCGAGAGATAGACTCCGATCCCGCTCACCGAGGTCATGAACACCACGATAAAGGCCCATGCCTGCCAATAGTTGAACGTACCTGCTGGAAGAAACAGCAGCAGTCCCAATACGATGGCGCCCAGAAGAAAGGTCCCCAGGGTTTGAATGATCAGCTTGCTCATCTGATAGAACTCCTTTCCTGCATTTTGCACATCTTTGATTTCTGACTATCCGTGCCATAATTAGTTTACGACTTCTCTCATCACGGGCATCAGACCCTTATTCTTTTATAATCATACTATGACCCCTTTCCAACTGCTTATATTTCTTCTCGGCGCAATCACTGCCCTTTTGACAATTTCCTCCGCAATCTCCACCTTTATCCTGCCGCGTGCCGCGCGCAGCCAGTTGAATCGACTCGTCTTTGGACTGATGCGCCGCCTGATTGAATTCATCATGCACTTCGCGAAGTCCTATCGAAGGCGGGATGCGGTCATGGCGTATTACGCCCCGCTCTCGCTGATGCTGCTCGTCCCGACCTGGTATGTGCTGATCTCACTTGGTTATACTGCCATGTATTGGAGTCTCGGCGTGGGGGATTGGCTCACGGATTTTCGGCTGAGCGGCTCATCGTTGCTTACGCTTGGCTCCATTACGGCGCTGGATAGCTTTTGGGTCTCTGCTCTCGAATTTACCGAAGCCATGCTGGGACTCATCATGGTGGCGCTTCTCATCGCGTATTTGCCAACCATGTATGCTGCGTTTTCGCGGCGCGAACAGGCCGTCAATATGCTGGAGATTCGTGCGGGGAATCCGCCCAACCCCTACGATATGTTAACCCGTTACTACCGTATTCATGGGTTAAATCAGTTGGGAGATTACTGGAGGTCCTGGGAAAGCTGGTTTGCCGACGTGGAGGAGAGTCACACCACACTGCCGGCTTTGGTCTTCTTCCGCTCCCCGAAACCAAATAATTCATGGGTCACGGCCGCGGGTGCGGTGCTCGATACGGCTGCGATCACGCTTTCAGCGGTTGACATTCCGTATGAGATGTCCGGCGCGTTGTGCATCCGTGCCGGCTTCCTTGCCTTGCATGGAATCACTGATTACTTCGATATCCCGCACCCGGATGATCCACATTTTCCTGCGGACCCGATCAGCATTACGAGGGAGGAATTTGAGGGGCTGCTTGACCGTTTAGGGGAAGCAGGCCTGCCCGTCAAAAAAGATCGTGAACAGGCCTGGATGGATTTCGCCGGCTGGCGAGTCAACTATGACCGGGTGCTGCTCATCTTATGCAGTCTGGTTATGGCCCCTCCGGCGCCGTGGTCCAGTGACCGGGCACCAAAACTCAAAATGCTTCCGATATGGATTCGGAAGAAAAAACATTCCTAATCGAACACTCCGAAGGTCCTGGACTTTCGGAGTGTTCTGTCCGTCATTTCAAATCGGGCGCTGGCTGCGGGGAAGGAGAACTGCCTGCGGGTATGTCCTTGCTCGAATCGTAGTTCTTTACATCATCCACAGCTTTCTGGACGTTGACCATTGGCAGCACGATCAAGCCAGCAATGAAATAAAAGATCAACGAGAGAATGCCATAGCGCAGGCTCCCAAAGAGTTGATTGGCTAGCCCAAAGATTAACGGCCCGGTCCAGGAAGTGCCGCGTTCACTGATCTCATAGAAGGAATAGAATTCAGCTTCTTTTCCGGTGGGAATCATCTGCGCAAAGAGACTGCGGCTGATGGCCTGTGAGCCGCCCATCACCAGTGCAATGAAGGCACCAAGGATAAAGAACTGCACAGTGCGTGAGTCGCCATAGAGTCCGCTGTAAGCGTAGATGACAACGGCCGCCCAGATCACAAGGCTGACAATGATGGATTGCTTTGCGCCGATCCAGCTTGCGAGCTTGCCCCAAAATAAGGCGCCGAAGAAGGCCATGAACTGGATCATCAGGATGACTGCCGTTAATGTGGTCTGACCCATTTCGAGTCCGCCCTGAATGAGCGGCGCGGCCGCAAAAGTGGACGCAACTGCGATCACGGTTTGAATACCGTCGTTATAAAGGAAATAGGCCAGCAGATACTTGAGAGTTTCGGGGAAGTGTTTTACTTCACTGAGAGTGTGTCGCAGTTGCCTGAAACCGACGCGGGTGTAACTCTCTCCGGGCGGCAACTCATGCACTGCGTGACGGGGGTGAAGGCGCGCCCAGGTGAGGAATGAGAATCCAATCCACCAGATGCCAGCAGAAGCGAGATTGATCCGCACAGCCAGGCTCGTGGGGACTCCGATGTCTTCGCTGAACAGGAAGAATGCCAGGTTCAGCGCGAGCAGAATTCCACCGCCGAGATAGCCCATAGCCCAGCCATAGGAGGAAACTCGGTCACGCTGATCTTCGCTGGCAATAGACGGCAGATACGAGTTATAGAAAACAATGGCCGCGCCAAAGGTTAGATTCGCAAGAATGAATAAAAGACCGCCCAGCCACCACAATCCATCGGTCACAAGGAAGAGCAGAATGGTGCAGATGGCTCCGATGGTGGCGAAGAGCTGCATCATTTGTTTGCGGCGATGGGAATAGTCTGCGATGGCGCCGAGGATGGGGAGGAACAGAACCTGCATGCCAACTGAGAAGGAAATGCAGTATGGCAAAAATGAATCGGGCGCGATCGGAATTCCAAGGAAATAAACAAACTTCGATCCCGCCGCTTCCGCCGCGGCCCGCGCCAGCGACGCTAAATATGGTGCCAGGAACACTGTCCCCACCGTAGTGCTAAAGGCCGAATTCGCCCAGTCGTACATGGCCCAGCCGAAGATCTCTCTCTTGTCATTCACAATGGCTTGCGATGTTGCCATGCGTCCTCCACCAGTTGGATTGGATGTAAGCGGAAACACGAGCGCGGACTGGAAGTTTCGGCTGATTATAACTCCGCCGACTCCCGCTTGACCCTCGGCCTGCTACCGACTACAATGCTTTCCGCCCTCCTTGTCATTGCGAGGAGGGTGTTTGTCCCGACGTAGCAATCTCTGCTCTTTCGGGATTCCCAAATGCAAGGAGATTGCTTCGGGCGAAGAGCAAGAGCGCCCTCGCAATGACACGGTAATCTATGTTTGAAAACCTCACCAATCGCCTCAACCAGGTCTTTGACCAGCTCCGCCGCCGCGGCAAATTAACGGAAGCAGATGTAGATGTCGCGATGCGCGAAGTCCGCCTGGCATTGCTCGAAGCGGATGTGCATTTTAGCGTGGTCAAATCCTTTATCGCGCGCGTACGCGAACGCGCCATCGGAGCGGAAGTATCGAAGGCGCTGAACCCCGGTCAGCAAGTGATCAAGATCGTCAATGATGAACTAATTGCCACGCTTGGCGAACCTGCGCCTTTGAATATGACCGGGCCGAAGCCGCGTGTCATTATGATGGTAGGTTTGCAGGGCTCGGGCAAAACGACCGGTGCCGGCAAGCTGGCGCGTCTCCTCCGCTCGAAAGGGGAACGCGTGATGATGGTCGCCGGTGACCCGTATCGTCCCGCGGCAGTCAAGCAATTACAGCAGCTCGGCGAGCGGCTCGATGTCCCGGTTGAAGCAGACACATCGCTCAAGCCACCTGAACTTGCGAAGAGTGCCTTTGAAAAAGCTGAAAAGGGCGGATTCGGCGTCATGATCATGGATACAGCCGGTCGGTCCCAGCTTGATGCGGAGCTAATGCAGGAATTGAAAGCCATCGCGGCGAAGATCAACCCCGTGGAGACCTTGCTCGTCATCGACTCGATGATCGGTCAGGAAGCCTTGAACATCGCACAGGGATTCCGCGACAACGTGTCCATCACCGGCCTGATGCTTACCAAAATGGACGGCGACTCGCGCGGCGGCGCTGCCATCTCCATCCGCTCGGTGACCGGCGTGCCGATCAAGTTCATCGGTACCGGCGAAAAGCTCGACGCCTTGGAGGCGTATGATCCCTCACGCCTGTCGTCCCGCATTTTGGGCATGGGCGATATGATTGGCCTGATCGAAAAAGCCGAGGCCGCGTTCGATCAAGAGACCGCGCAAAAGTCTGCGGAACGCATGATGCAGGGGCAGTTCACGCTCGAAGACTGGCTCGATCAAATGAAACAGATGAAGAAAATGGGACCGCTGGCACAGATCATGGACATGCTGCCCGGTCAAGTGGGACAGGCTGCACGCCAGATTGACCCGAAGGATATCGAGCAGAATTTCAAATTCACCGAAGCGATTATCCACTCGATGACGTTGAAGGAACGCCGCAACCCGGATATCCTAAACGCCTCACGCAGGCGTCGCATAGCGGCCGGCTCCGGCATGGAAGTGCAGGATGTCAACCGCCTGATCAAGCAGTTCCGCGAAGCACAGAAAATGATGAAGATGATCCAGAAAAGCGGGGGAAAAGGGTTGGGGAGGCTGTTTGGATAATCAGTAGGTCACGCTTCAAGCGTGACCTACTCTTTTAACACTATGCAAGCCCCCACTCATTCTTGAACTTAAACATCTGCCATATCATTAACAAGCCAAATCCAATAAGAACATAACTAAAACTTTGTCCATTTATGAGATTGAAGATGCTATCTGCCAGGAGGGCTGTACCGTAGACCCAAAGCGCCAGGAGTTTTCCCTTTGCCAATAATCGTGAGGCGACAAAAACCACAATCCCAAAGAGAATCTCAAACGCCGAGGTAACGGTCACTGTGTCTGCGAAGTCAGGTTGGAAAGAAGCTAGAACGACTCTCACGTTAAGTATGTTGATCACGCCACTCGCAATACTGATCAGGCCAAGACCAGTTAATCCTGTAACGAAGGTCGATTTATTGAGACCAGAAGAATGGTTCTCTACAATCCAAGCCGTCTCATGGCTAGCTGGTTCTTTGGATTTGGCCTTTAGAAGGCGCATAAGCCTTTCATATTGCTTGCGGTACACAGCGACCGGTCCAATAAGTTGTCCATTGTAGACAGAAACCTTGTATCCCTTCCAGAAGCTTCCTGAAAAATCTGGCCCAACACCCTTGGGTGATATCCATGCCTCAATCCTCGCGTTCTTCGCCTTGTTCTCAACGGATAACCATGCCTTGGTTGCACGAACATTCCGGGCGTAAATTGTATGTGTACCAGTGCTCTCATACAGAGAGAATTTCTCTTTCTGTGCCCATTCATCCACAATCGAGGAAAGATCTGTCGGCTCTATGACAAGTTCGGCAACTGTAGTTTTGTTTTCCATGATTTCCCTGCTCCGATGCTTTGGTGTATGTGAAATTGAGTAGGCGGCGGTCCCCTAGACCCCACACTATTTAGGCCGTAGTTTAATTCAATATGCAATCTTTTTGGCTTTCAATCACTTTACATCCCATGAGATGCAATTCACCGCCTGTCGAATTGCCGCCATGCACCCAGCAATTTCGCTTTTCTCTGGTAAAATACAGCCCGGCGATTCCAGCCCGCGAGTGTCTTGGCGAGTGCAAGTGTTCTTCTTGCCAAGGCGCGTGGCCTTTCACGCAACCCCTCTCGTGCCCGCATGTTGGGTACTCTTGCCTCTGCCTGGAACGTACAAAATCTAAAGGAGAACGTTCAAGATGGTTCGTATTCGTTTACGTCGTATTGGTCTCAAAGGCCAACCCACGTACCGCGTTGTGGCCGCCGATAAGGAAAGCCCGCGCGATGGTCGCTTTTTGGAAATCCTCGGTGTGTACAATCCCCGCACCAACCCTGCAACCGTCCACTTAAAGGAAGACCGCGTCTATCACTGGATGAAGAACGGCGCTTTGCCGAGCGAGTCCGTGACGCAGATCTTCAAGTACACGGGCGTATTGGACCGCTTCGAGCGCTTCAAGAAGGGCGAGGCTGTGGAAACACTCGTCGCTGAAGCAACTGAAGCAGAAGCCAGGCGCGCGGCGCCGGTCAAGACCCGCAGGGATTAACATTTTCCCTCATCCCCGGCCCTTCCCCCGCAAGGGGAAGGGAGTCCCCTCTCCCAACGGGAGCGGGTTAGGGTGAGGGAGGAGTTTGAAATGAAAGCTCTGATCGAATTTATTGCCAAGTCTCTTGTGGAACACCCGGAAGAAGTACACGTCAGTCAATCCGGCAACGGTTCACGTGTACGGATCGAGCTGACGGTTGCCAAAGATGACATGGGCCGCGTGATCGGCAAGAGCGGCAAGGTGGCGAACTCCATTCGCACCCTGCTGCGCGTGGCCGCCGAACGCGAAGGCAAGCAGGCCACGCTCGACGTGATAGAACCCTGATGCCCGCAAAGAAACAATCCGCAGGGCAGGTGGATACCGGCTCGCCAGCAGGCGAGCCTTTCTATTTGGTGGTCGGATTTCTCCGGCGTCCGCATGGCGTGCAGGGTGAGATCATTATGGACCTCCATACCGATTTCCCCGAACGCCTAAAAGCCGGGCGCAAACTGTTCATCGGCGAGAAGCACAAGGCTCTTACGCTTCAAGGCGTTCGCTCGCATGCGAACGGCGTTCTGGTAAAACTTCGCGGTATCGATACGCCTGAGGATGCCGGTCAACTTCGCAACACGTGGGTTTATGTCAAAAGCAGCGACGTTCCCAAACTTGAAGAGGGACAGATCTATCAACATGAACTCTTTGGAATGACTGTAATTGACGAAGAGGAAAAAAATCTGGGCACATTGACTGAGATCATCGAGACCGGCGCGAACGATGTGTACGTAGTGAAGGATGAATCCGGCAAAGAGTTGCTGCTGCCTGCCATTCCCTCGGTCATTCTGGACATTGATGCGGGTCGCCGTTTAATCAGGGTTCATCTGCTCGAGGGGTTGTAGTTCCACGGAGTCAAACGTCTCCTGACGTTTGACTTGAAAATCGGGAGATTTTCGAGTCCGATCACTAAATCATGGACGATAAAAAATACTGGGTCGGCTTCAATCTGATTAAGGGCATCGGCGCGGTCCGCATGCAGGGACTGATCGCGTACTTTGGCGATCTTGAGTCTGCATGGAAGGCGAACCCGGCCGATTTAGCGCAAGCAGGCCTCGGGTCCAAAGTGATCGAGCGCGTCCTCCAGGCGCGCGCAAATGTGGACCTGGATCAGGTTTGGGGGAAGATTCAGTCCCAGGGCATCCAAATCCTGACCTGGGAAGATGAAACCTATCCCACGCGTCTGAAAGAAATCGATCAGCCGCCACCCGTCTTATATATTCGCGGCGAGTATTTGCCAGATGACTTATTCGCTGTCGCGATTGTCGGCACGCGCAGGGTCACACCGTATGGCCGCCAGGTGACGGAGGAGATCGCGTCGTTCGTCGCCTCGAATGGCATCACAGTGATCAGCGGCCTTGCACGCGGCGTGGATGCCATTGCGCATCAGACTGCGTTGAAGGCCGGCGGGCGGACGCTTGGTGTGCTCGGTTCTGGAGTAGATAAAATCTACCCGCCTGAGCATCGCGCTATGGCTGAGAAAATGATGCAGCGCGGCGCTATTGTTTCCGATTATGCTCCGGGCACTCCGCCGGATGCCTCGAATTTTCCTCCGCGCAATCGAATTATTTCCGGATTATCTCTTGCAGTCGTCGTGATTGAAGCTGGCGAGACGAGCGGCGCGCTGATCACTGCCGAGTTCGCGGCAGAGCAGGGACGCGAAGTCTTTGCTGTACCGGGCAGCATCCTTGCGCCGCAAAGCAAGGGCACGAATAAATTGATCCAAAATGGTGCATTGCCTTTGTTGAATGCAAACGATCTGATGCAGGTTTTGGATTTGACGCGTATGGGTGAGCAAAAGGCCGCCCGCAAGATCCTGCCTGCTGACGAGACGGAAGCGCGTTTATTGAATGTTTTGGGAAGTGAACCATTGCATGTGGATGAGATCCGCAATCAGGCCGAATTGCCAATAGAAAAGGTCTCTGCGGCGCTGGCTTTAATGGAACTGAAAGGAATGGTGCGCCAGGTTGGTGGTATGAATTACGTCGCCGTCCGTGAGGTACAATCGGGCTACTCAACTTCAGGAGAGACATTCGATGGAACATAAGTATGCAGTGATCATGGCCGGTGGTGGCGGGACCCGTCTGTGGCCGGTGTCGAGAAAAGAACGACCGAAACAATTACTTCCTTTGCTGGGCCAGGAAACTTTATTTCAAGATACAGTGAACCGGTTAGAGAATCTTCTTCCACCGGAGCGCATTCTCGTGGTGACTGTCGAAGAGCAGGCGCGGGAGATGCGTGTGCAGGTCCCTTCCATTCCTGAAGAGAACTATATTATCGAGCCTGCCCCGCGCGGAACGGCATCTGTGGTAGGATTGGCGGCTGCGGTACTACAGAAGCGCGATCCCAGGGCGATGATGGCTGTCCTCACGGCGGACCACTTCATTCGCAATCGAGACTTGTTTCATTATCTGTTACGAGCCGCCTTTGAAGTGGCCGACAATGATTTCCTGGTCACCCTGGGCATCACACCGACTCATGCGTCCACAGGGTATGGATATATCCAGCAGGGCGAGCGGCTGGATGGCACTTATAACTATCCGGCTTACAAAGTGAAATCGTTCCGTGAGAAGCCGGATGAAGCGACTGCTCAGAAGTTACTTCGCTCCGGCGATCATTCCTGGAACAGCGGTATGTTCGTCTGGCGAGTGGATGTGATCCTGGCTGAGATCGCAAAACAGATGCCTGAACTCAGCCAGGCCGTCAGGAAGATTGCCGCGGCCTGGGACACTCCTCAGCAGGATGAGGTGTTGAAGGAAAACTGGCAGGATCTGAAGGTCGAGACCGTGGATTATGGCATCATGGAGAAAGCCGAACGCGTCGCTGTCCTACCTGCCGGCGGGCTGGGCTGGAGCGACGTCGGTTCCTGGGAGTCTTTATTCGAAGTGATTCTTCCGGACATGAATGGTAATATTGCGACCAATGCTGCCGTCCATTTAGCGCATGAGACGAACAACACGCTGGTGTATGGCACAAGTCCGGAGCGCCTTGTGGTCACCATCGGCGTTGACCATCTGGTGATCGTGGATACGGAAGACATTTTGCTCGTTTGCAGTTCTGATCAGACACAAAAAGTAAAGGATGTTGTAGAACATCTCAAGAAACATAGACAGGAAAAATATTTATAGAATTCTGTCATTGCGAGCCCAAAGGGCGAAGCACTCTCCCGTTAATCGGGAGATGCAAATCGAGGGGAAATCCCGTTAAATCGGATATCGCTTCGGGCTGCGCCCTCGCCATGACGGCAGAAATGATAAAGGTTGATGCATGGAAGCATATTGCATGAAGTGTAAGGAAAAAAGAGAGATAAAGGATCCGGTCGCGACGTTTAACGCGAAGGGGTCGCCGGTGACAACCGGCACTTGCCCGGTCTGCGGTACGAAACTTTATCGGATGGGCAGGACGCCCGCCCATGAGGGTTTGACGCCTCCAGAAAAACCGGAAAAGGTGGAAAAACGCGATGGCAAGCTGGTCATCGTCGAGTCTCCGGCCAAGGCGAAGACCGTAGGACGCTTCCTTGGCAAAGGATATACGGTCCGCGCTTCGGTGGGACATGTGCGCGACTTGCTCCGCTCGCAACTCTCGGTTGACGTGGATAATGATTTCGAGCCGAAATATCGCGTGCCGAATGAGAAGAAGGAAGTCGTCAAGGAGATCAAAAAACTCGCCAAGAAGGCGGATGAAATCTATCTGGCCACCGATCCGGACCGCGAGGGCGAGTCGATTTCGTGGCATTTGATGGAAGCCGCGGATATCGAGCCAGGGCGGACGAAGCGCGTGGTATTCCACGAGATTACCTCCTCCGCAGTGAATGAGGCGTTTGCTCATCCGCGCCAGATCAACATGGACCTGGTGAACGCCCAGCAGGCCCGGCGTGTGCTGGATAGACTCGTCGGCTACAGCATCAGCCCCATTTTATGGGAGAAGGTGCGGAGTCGCCTCTCGGCCGGGCGCGTGCAATCCGTGGCCCTCAGGCTGATCGTCGAGCGCGAACGGGAGATCGAGAATTTCAAGCCGGTCGAGTATTGGTCTATCCACGGCGAGTTCAAGCCCCAGGGGTTGAAGACTACGTTCCTGGCAAAACTCGCACGCATTGACGATAGGGAGCCGGAAATGCCCACAGAGGAGGCGGTCAAGCCTATCCTCATTGATATGGAGACGGCGGCGTATGAAACTACGAAGGTCAAGCGCGGCGAACGCAGGCGCAAACCTTCCGCGCCGTTTACCACATCGACTCTACAACAGGAGGCCTCACGCAAACTCGGCTTCACAGCCAAACGGACGATGGCGCTTGCGCAGGGATTATACGAGGGCCAGGATGTTGGCAACGGCGGTTCCACTGGTTTGATCACCTACATGCGTACCGATTCGACCAACGTATCCACCTTCGCCCAGGACGAAGCGCGTCAGTTCGTGATGGGAAAGTATGGCAGTGACTTCCTGCCGCCTGAACCGCCCGTTTATAAGACGCGCTCTGCCAACGCGCAGGAAGCGCACGAAGCAATCCGTCCCACATCCGTGATGCGCGAGCCGGAGCAGGTCAAGCCCTTCCTCGAGCCTGCCATGTACAAGCTGTATAACCTGATCTGGCAGAGATTTGTGGCCTCTCAGATGGAAGCGGCAGTGTATGACACGTTGCAAGTGGAAGTGACCGGCAAGAGCAAGGAGCATGTCTATCTATTACGTGCATCCGGCTCCGCGGTGAAATTCCCCGGTTTCCTTGTGGTTTATGAAGAAGCGAAGAATGAAGATGCCAAGGTCGAGGAAGAGGACGAGGAGAATGTCAAGATTCCTGCCGGCATTGCCGAAAACCAAAAGCAGGAATTGATCCGTTTGATCCCCGAACAGCACTTTACGCAGCCACCGCCACGCTACTCTGAAGCGACCCTCGTGCAGGCGCTGGAAGAGAATGGAATTGGACGCCCATCTACATACGCGCCGACCATATCAACCATTCAACAGCGCGGCTATGTCGAGCGCATTGACAAGCGTCTGGTTCCAACGGAGACCGGCGCACAGGTCAATGACCTGATGGTGCAATACTTCCCGGATATCGTCGACCTGCAATTCACTGCTCGCATGGAAGAAGATCTGGATATGATCGCGGACGGGCAGGCTGAATGGGTCGAGGTGATGCATGAATTCTATCGGCCCTTCTCCGAGGACATCAAAAAAGCACAGGCCGAGATGCCGGTCGTCAAGAGCGGCCCGGAACCGATTGGGCGAACGTGCCCGGAAGATGGCGGCGAGCTGGTCATTCGCTACGGCCGCTTTGGAAAATTCATTTCCTGTTCCAATTTCCCGACCTGTCGCTACACAGAACCATGGCTGGAAAAGATCGGCGTGGCATGCCCTAAGGATGGCGGCGAACTGGTCGAGCGCAAGACGCGTAGAGGCCGCACGTTCTATGGCTGCATCAATTACCCCAATTGCGATTTCACTTCATGGAAGCGGCCGCTCAAACAGCCATGCCCGAAATGCGGCGGCCTGCTGGTGATTTCCAATAAACGCGAAGCGCAATGCACGAATTGCTCTGAAACTTTCCTGTTGGAAGACATCGTCCCCGAGACGGTTGAATAAAACACGTAGGTCACGTCTTTGACGTGACGGGTTGGCATATGGACTTGTCACACTGGAAGCGTGACCTACATTAAGAAGGATTCAAATGTTTCTCGCTCCCCTCCCATATCTCGATCCCGGTTCCGGCAGTTTCATTATTCAAATTGCCATTGCAGCTTTACTTGGAATCGGTATTGCCCTGCGCGCTTCATGGGGCAAGATAAAAAGACTTTTCGGAAAGAAGACAGAACCTGAGGACGAAGACACCGACGCTGACGATGCCCAAAGCTGAACAACTCAACGCTTCTTTCCGGGACCCAAGCGGGTTTCTGTTTTCGCATGGGGGAACTCTGTTCCGACAGATCAACCAGGTCTACGCTGAAGATTATGCCCGTTTAATGCAATCCGGCCTTTACGATAAATTGGTAAAGGCCGGGTTGTTGATTCCGCATATGGAAGTGGAGCAGCAACCCGTGGACCCGGAGGCGTGCTTCAAAATCATCCAGCCGGAACGCGTGCCATTTATCTCCTATCCGTATGAATGGTCGTTCAGCCAATTGAAGGACGCGGCCCTTGCGACTCTGTCCATTCACAAGCGCGCGCTGAAATATGACATGGCCCTGAAGGACTCCAGCGCGTACAACATCCAATTCGTGCGCGGCAAAGCGACACTGATCGATACATTGTCCTTCGAGAAGTACAAGGAAGGTCAGCCATGGATCGCGTATCGGCAGTTTTGTCAACACTTCCTCGCGCCGCTGGCCTTGATGGCGTACTGCGACGTGAGGCTGGGCCAGCTCTTGCGCGTCTACATTGACGGCCTGCCTCTCGACCTTGCAAGCAGATTGCTGCCAGCGCGCACCCGTCTGAATTTCGGCCTGCTCACACACATCCATTTGCACGCGGGCGCGGAAAAGCGCTTCGCTGGCGAATCCGTTGGACAGGCAAAGATGAACCGAAACGCGCTCATCGGCCTGGTCGAAAGCCTGGAAGCGACAGTACGAAAACTTTCATGGAAGCCGGCCGGCACGCGATGGGGAAACTACTACGAGATCACGAATTATTCAGACGCAGCCTTTGAACACAAGCAGGGACTCGTGTCTGAGTGGGTGGCGCGTGTCCGGCCGAAGGCTGTGTGGGACCTCGGCGCGAACACCGGTGTGTTCAGCCGGGCCGCGAGCGCCTTGGGCGCGTTCACTGTTGCTTATGATATTGACCCGGCTGCTGTAGAACAGAATTATTTACGCGCGAAGGCTGATAAAGAGAAGAATCTTCTCCCTCTGCAACTGGATCTGACTAATCCCAGCCCTGCGCTGGGATGGGCCAACCGGGAGCGCGCGTCTTTCTCGGAGCGCGGCCCGGCGGATATGGTGCTGGCGCTGGCCGTGATCCATCACCTGGCAATTACAAATAATGTGCCACTGCCGCAACTCGCCGATTTCTTTGCAGAGACAGGGAAATGGCTTGCCATCGAGTTCGTGCCCAAGTCCGATTCGCAGGTGCAGAAAATGCTGCGCGCGCGGGAGGATATTTTCCCGAATTACACGCAAGAGGGATTTGAGGCGGCGTTTGGGCAGAGACTCCAAATCCATGAGGCTGTTCCCGTGCGCGAGTCTGAGCGGACACTGTATTTGATGGAAAGTATCTCGCGCTAGACCTAGTCGAAGCGCGTGTCACTCTGGAACGTAGATTTATCATCTTAGCCTCGACCTCGCTCAGAGTGAATATCGCGGCAACATTTCTGCTATGCTAGCCATTAAAATTACGATGTATAATCAAGCCACCGGAATTTAAAAAAGGAGTCTCGCATGCAGTTCATAGTTGCTTTGCTCAAAAAACTCCCCTGGGTGCCCATCGTCGCTGCTGTGGGTGGATTGCTCCTCGGTCTTTTGTTCGCCTATGTGATTTTCCCCCCGAAATTGGTGGATGCTACACCTTCCTACCTGCGCCAGGACTTGCAGGAAGATTACCTGCGCATGGCAATCGACTCCTATCGGGTGAACCAGAACCTGAATCTTGCGGTGGACCGATGGAAAAGTCTTGGCCCGGCGGCGGATCAGGTTTATCAGAATATCCAGCTTAATCCCGGTACGCAGGATCCCAATGTAATCAATTTATACGGTCAGGCTGTCAGAGCCGTACTGCTCAGCGAAGGGGCCACGCCAGGAGGCACAGGGACAACCGGTGGTAGTTCCTTCCTTCTAACCGCGATCACGATCGGCGGCATCATTGCTGTGGTAGTGATTCTCGTGGCTGGTGTCTTGTTCCTGAGGAATTTCCTGGGCAAGCGCGGCAGCGGTGAAGTGACGCCGGTGATGCAGGCTGCCGAGATCAGCCGCCAGACGGAGCGGACCAACTACGAGAACCTGGGGCTCGCGACTCCCATCACACAGACAATGACCACTTATGTCCTTGGCGATGACCTGTATGATGAGTCATTCAGTATCGACACGGCGGCCGGTGAGTTCCTGGGCGAGTATGGTGTGGGCGTCTCTGAGGCGATCGGCGTCGGCGATCCGAAGAAGGTCACAGCGCTGGAGATCTGGCTCTTTGACAAGAACGATATCAAGACGGCGACCAAAGTCCTGATGAGCGAACACGCTTTTGGCGACGCTGCCATCCGGTCACGACTCGAGCCGAAGGGTGAGCTGGTCCAGGCTGCGCCGCAAGCGCAAATCCTGCTGGAGACCGCGACACTTCAACTGCTCGCGACCGTGGTGGACCTGGAATATGGTCAAGGCCCGATGCCGCAGAATAGTTACTTCGAACGCATCACCCTTGAACTGGCGGTTTGGCCGCGCGGCGCATAAGCAGTTTTTGCCTGCAGAATCAACCAGCCCAAACTTTCATCGTTTGGGCTGGTTTTTTATTTTCGTCCTGCCTGCACCTGGGGGCAGTCACAGGTGAGCGGAGCGAGGAGTCATTCTATCTTCAATATCTTGAATTTCATCTTCCCCCCGGGCGTATCAGCTTCCACCACGTCACCAACCTTGTGATCCATGATGGCACGGCCGATGGGGGATTCGTTGGAGATCCTGCCGTTGCGTGGATCGGCTTCCTTGGCGCCGACAACATGATAGGTCTCCGGATCAAATCCATTTTCTTGAATCGTGACATGGTCGCCAATGGACACGACATCCACGTTGGCCGATTTTTCGATGATGACCGCGCTGCGCAGGATCGCTTCGATCTCCTGAATGCGGCCTTCAAGGAAACCCTGGTCCTCTTTGGCTTTATGGTAATCCGCGTTTTCGGAAAGGTCGCCCATTTGGATGGCGGAACGCAGCCGCTTGGCGATCTCTTCGCGGCGTGTACCGGTAAGTTCGGCGAGTTCGGCTCGCAGTTTCTTCTCGCCTTCGGAAGTCAAGTATGTGGGTTGTGGGGGCATTGAAATTATCTCCGTGTAAGAATAGCCTTCGGAAGGCTCTGGGAGAGAGTCCCTATCACGAGGTCTCTGGTGAAGCCTTTCGAAGGTGCCGTGTAATTTATGGTTTTTCGAGGGGATTGAATAGCTTCTCGTGCTCTTCGATGGCGTAGCGGTCGGTCATGCCGGCGATGTAATCACAGATGGTCCGCTCGAGGCCGCGCGTCTCGATGAAACGCTGGACGTGGTCGGGGAGAGTCACTGGCTCGCTTTTGTAGGCCGTGAACAGGTCCGAGATGATGCGCTCGGCCTTGACCTGCATGCGCGCCACGCGGTAATGTCGGTAAAGTTTGCTGTACAGAAGATCCTTCAGTTCGCGATTGCGGCGCTGCATGTCTTCACTGTAACCGATCACGTTATGCTTGAGCTTCTGAATATCCAGCGCTGTGTGAACCTTGCTTTCCTTCAGGCGCGCGTCTGTGGCCTCGATCATATCCGTGACCATCAGGCCGACCAGATGACGGATCATCCGATGGCGCTCGACGTCGCCGAGCACTGGTCCATGCCAGTTGAAGGTCTGGCGCAGGATCTCCCACAGCGCGATGCTGTCGAGCACGTGAGGCGTGATCATTCCTGAGCGCAGACCATCGTCGAGGTCGTGGGTGGTGTAGGCCAGCTCGTCGGCCACGTTGCAGATCTGCGTTTCGAGATTGCCGCGCAGGTCGGGACTGAATTCGCGCGCATCGGAAATGTCATATTCAGATTCGTGCTTGACCATGCCCTCGCGCACTTCCCACGTCAGGTTGAGGCCGGGGAACTCGGGGTAGCGTTCTTCGAGTTCAGTGACAATGCGCAGGGATTGTTTGTTGTGGTCGAACCCGCCGAAATCCTTCATGATGCGGGCAAGCGCCACTTCGCCGGAGTGACCGAACGGCGAGTGGCCGAGGTCATGCGCCAGGCAGATCGCTTCGACGAGGTCCTCATTTGCGCCGAGGGCACGCGCGAGCGTGCGTCCGATCTGGGCCACTTCGAGCGTGTGGGTGAGACGTGTGCGAAAGTAATCGCCCTCATAATTGATGAAGACCTGCGTCTTGTATTCGAGGCGGCGAAAGGCGGTGGTGTGGAGGATGCGGTCGCGGTCGCGCTGGAAGGCGGTGCGGTAATCTGGTTCGGTATCGAGATAGGCACGGCCTTTGGAGTCTTTGCTCCGCATTCCATAGGAAGCCAGACTCTTGTCTTCGATCTCCTCGAGTTGTTGGCGCGAAAAGAACATATGAACTCTCTCTCGGAACAAAACGTCATTGCGAGCCCCGTAGGGGCAAAGCAATCCTCAGAATACGGGACTTTCTCCTTGTTCCATGGGATTGCCACGCCGCCGAAGAACGGCGGCTTGCAATGACATCAATGAAGTGGGGCGAGAGGGGGTCGAACCCTCACGGTGTTGCCACCGACAGATTTTAAGTCTGTTGCGTCTGCCGATTCCGCCATCGCCCCGGCGGAGTAGATTTTACCCTATTTTGAAATGCTCTCCAGCCGCGCTGAACTCTCCCGGGCAGTGAGCCTCTTGTCACGCCAATCCTTGATCATGAACGGCATGTATAGCAGCAGGAATGTGATCAACCCGAGCACTTCCAGGTAAATGATGTACACAGGCCAGGCGGGCATCAGGTCAATCAGGCTGGGAGTAGAGGGTTTGCCGTTGACAAACAGGTAATTGCTGCCGATCGCGGTGTTCAGGAAGAACATCAGCACCATGTAAATGTTCATCCCAACGGCCACCCGCCAGAGCGATTTCCACGTCGGACGGAATCCTTCCACCACGGTCATGTAAATGGCGGAAATCAGCAGGATGCCGTGTGAGAGGAAGGTCTGGAAATATCGGAAGTGAGGAAAGCCGTAAATTCCGAGGTCGGGAGTCATCAAGTACTGAAAGGCTCCGCCGATCCCCATGAAATACGCGAACTCGTAGATGGTGTAATTCCGGAAGATCAGCATGAACCCGCTGAGCCAGATCAAAATACTGCAGGCTTGCAGAGGAAGCATGGTCTGGACATTCCAGTGACCGTAGACGGCGTTCCAGATATGCCAGAGAGACTCGTTGACCCAGAGAAAAATTCCCAACGCGACTCGAACTCTTTTGCGCGTAGGCAAACTGGCACCCTTTACTCTCGTGAGGGCATAGCCAATAATGATTAATGCAAGTAGCGCGGCGATATGTGCCGTGCCGAAAAGAACAAATGGCTTGCCGGTGTAATCGTAGGCGAAGTATTTTTCCATGATGACCCTTTTAACGACGGAAAACACTGAGCCCACAGAGAAATTCAAAGGGGCTTTCTCAGTGCTCCCTGTGAACTCTGTGGTTCGTTTCCTAAATCCACCTCAAGATTCCCATCAAGATGGCCAGACATACTATGTCAAACCCCCAAATTGCAGCAACGGTTTGCACTTTCTGTTTCATCGTCTTCATGTCGTAGACCCAGAAGGCCACGATGAAGAAAGTGAGATAGCCAAAGAGGAAGATCAGGACGGGCATGCCGCGGTTCCACCAGGGCCACTCCCAGGTCAGCGCGCCGACGGAGTTCAAGAGATATTCGATGAACACGGAAAAGGCCGAGCCTGCAATCGCGATGAACCAGCGATTTGGGATTCCAAGAATTTTGTCCTCTTTGTTTGGGAGCAGCATTTTTGTCCAGATGATACCGGCCACCGCGAACATGAACATGGTTTCAATATTCAGCCCCACCAGGATCAGATACGCTGTCGGTCCGGGCTCGCCCCAGACCGGCGCGTAGCCGGTGAAGCGCAGGACGAGTCCATTCCAGATCTCGTTGAACCAGTCCATGCCCCAGAAGGCCAGCCCCGCGAGGATCAGGTTCCAGTTGCGTTTCTCGGCTTCCACGGTGTAGACATAGAAGACGAACGCCAGCAGGGGAATCACGTACCATTGGAAATTGCTCCCATCCCTCAAAATGCTCAACGCCTGCAATGCAGAATCAGACATGTGCGCCTCCGTATTGTCATTGCGCTGCGAAGTCCCAGTGTTCTTCTGGGAAGCGGAAGGGCGTTCTTTGCGCTGTAGTCGAAGCGCTGCTGCATTTGTCCTTCGACTGCGCAGCTACCGCGGCTCCGCTCAGGACGAAGTATATCCGTAAATCAAATCATCCTCCTGCCCGTATCTGCTCTATCACTTTTTGCATCTTCTCGTAATGCGATCCCTTCCAATAGATATGTCTGCAGGCCGGGCAGATGCGGAATTCGTCGAAATACAGTTTTGTGAGCGGTTCCAGGCGATCAAGAATCGCATCCTTGCGAACATCCGCTAGCGGATAATTACAGCGCAGGCAGCGTTGAAACGGTTTGATCCACTGAACTAATTGATATCGCCAAACGACCTCCCGCAATTGCTCGTCAGGGTCAAGGCTTCGTAAAAGGTATCCTTGCGTGATGATCTTCTGCATCAGAAGACGACGATCTCGCGTCAACAGAATCCGGCTTTCGCTGGATGAAGCTTTTGCCAGCTCGGGATCGTTGTAATCATTGCGATACAGGCAATCGAGTCCCAACATGCGCAGGTGCGCTGCCAGCCGACCCAGATGGCCATCGAGGACGAAACGCGGTTCCGTTTGACAAACTTCCGGCGCTTCTGGCTGGACCTGAATCTGGTCGCCGTCATGGACGATATAATCCAGCCCGATGGATTTCCCATTTGCCGCCATCGGCCCAATTTCAGTATGAGGAACTCCCAGCGACTCGATCAGGTGCTTGACCGATTGCGGCCCGCGAAAGTACAGGTCAAAGCCGCTGACGCGTCTAGCGTATGGCAGGAGAGGAAGAAACCCGGCATCGAAATGAAAATACGCAACCTTCATGAGCTAAAGTGTAGAGCGAAAAGCGAGAAAAAGCAAACGGACTCCACCCATACTTGAATTAGAATTCATCCAATGAAATCCTCCCGTAAGAAAAGCATTCTTTTCAAACGACCCGTTCAATTCATCCTTGGCGCGCTTGCGCTTCTCATGGGCCTGCTGGTCTATGTCTTCTGGGACTTGCCCTCTGTCAATTCCCTCTCCGCACACCTGAATACTCCCAGCCTCCGCATCACGGACCGGAATGGGCGCCTGCTTTACGAAATCCTCCCTGCAGAAGGCGGACGGCACGCGGTGGTTTCCTCGGACAAGATCGCGCAGTGTATGAAGGATGCGACAATTGCTGTGGAGGACCAGCACTTCTATCATAATCCCGGCGTGGACCTGGAAGGCATCGTCCGCGCGTTATGGATCAACCTGAAAGGCGGCGAGACGATCGCAGGCGGAAGCACGATCACCCAACAAGTGGCGCGCAATCTCCTGCTTCAGAATGAACTCGGTCAGCGCACGCTTCGGCGGAAGCTGCGCGAAGTTGTGCTTGCCTGGGAAATGACCCGGAAACTATCGAAGGATGAAATACTGGCGCTGTACCTGAATCAGGTCAACTACGGCGGGATGTCCTACGGCGTCGAAGCTGCGGCACAGACGTATTTTGGAAAACCTGCCAGCGACTTGCTCCTGCCGGAATGCGCCCTGCTTGCGGGGCTTCCGCAGGCACCTGGGATTTACAATCCCTTCTCGAACCCAGACCTCGCAAAGCAACGTCAACTCATCGTACTGGGACTCATGGAGCAGCAGGGCTATCTCACGCACGAGCAAAGAGTCGCAGCCGAGTCCGCGCCGCTGAGTTACAACCCGGCACCCTATCCCATTGAAGCCCCGCATTTTGTCTGGCTCGTGAAAAGCCAACTGGACGAGTTATTCGCATCCGGGAAACTGAATTTGAATGAAAGTCTCGTCATCCGCACCACGCTGGATCTGGACGCGCAGAAACTCTCAGAGGAGACGATCCGTCGGCACATCGAGCAGTTCAAAGCAGAGGAGAGAGGCGGCATCAGTCACAATGTCAACAATGCCGCGCTGGTCGTCCTCAATCCGCAAAACGGGGAAGTGCTGGCGCTGGTCGGAAGTGCAGATTATTTCGATTCGTCCATCTTCGGCGCGCTGGATATGGCGACGTCGCCGCGCCAAACTGGATCAGCGTTCAAGCCATTTATTTATTCTCTTGCTCTTGAAGATTCATGGACAGCGGCCACCTCCATCATGGATGTGACCACAACTTTTATCACGCATGATGGCACGCCGTATACGCCGAAGGATTACGATAGCCGTGAGCACGGACCCGTTTCAGTGAGGCAGGCACTGGGCTCGTCGCTCAATATCCCCGCCGTGAAGACGCTCGAACATGTGGGCATTGAAAGGACGCTGAACCTTGCAGGCCAGCTTGGTATCACCTCGCTTGGCGAGCCACAAAGATACGACCTGTCGCTCGCGCTCGGCGGCGGCGAGATCAGCCTGCTGCAGCTTTCCACTGCATATGGTGCTCTTGCCAACGAGGGTATGTTCACGGGTTTCAGCACCATCCTGGATGTTCGCGACGCGGATGGGAATTTGGTCTACGCAACTGACGAGCAAGCGCCGCGACAAGTGATCGACCCGCGCGTGGCCTGGCTCATCACGGATATCTTAAGCGACGATAACGCGCGCACGATCAGCTTTGGTCAAAACAGCATTTTGAAGATCGACCGGCCTGCCGCGGTCAAGACAGGTACGACCACGAACTTCCACGATAACTGGACGATCGGATACACGCCCGAACTTGTTGTCGGTGTGTGGGTGGGAAACAGCAATTACGAAGCGATGCACAACGTGAGCGGCGTGACCGGCGCGGCACCGATCTGGCATGATGTGATGCGCGAGCTTTTGCAGGGAAAGCCTGTCCGTGAATTCCATCGACCCGATGGGCTAACGCAGGTTGAAGTCTGTGCCCTTTCGGGTCTGCTGCCGACACCAGCGTGCGAGCACAGGCGCAGCGAATGGTTTATCGCTGGTACCGAACCGACTCAGACGGATACGTTCTATCGTCAAATCTGGATCGAGCCGGGGACGAACCGAGTCTCGAGCGAATCGATTCCGGGAGTTCAGCCTCTGACTGTGCTTGACCTGCCGGTGGAAGCGCAGCCCTGGGCTCGTGAACAGGGGCTGCCCCTGCTGGTGGATTATTCGAGTAAGTTGTCATCTGCACAGAATGAGCAGATCATGCTTTCTTCACCGCGGGCGAACACCACCTATCAATTGACCGCAGAAACAGATGCATCGGCGCAGCAGTTGCCGGTCGAGGCGCTGGTTGGCCCAGGGATCACACGCGTCACGTTTTGGGTGGATGGAAATTTGCTGGCGAAAGTAGATCAAGCGCCTTATCAAGTCTGGTGGCAATTGCAACCCGGCGAGCATCGGTTTTGGGTGGAGGGGGTCAATGCAAGCGGGGAAACGATAAAGAGCGAAGAAGTTGTTATTGCGGTAAATAAATGAGGTGATAGTCAGTTTTGCGAAGCACCTCGAGTGTAGCGAGAGGCCAAGTGACTGTAACCTCCGTGGACTATGAAATCACCGTGAACGCATTGCCGCCGCATCGATAGCGGCCTGGATGGTTGAAGAATCTGCTGGCGGAATCATCCGATGCCGCTGTTTCAGGAAGAACATGCTTCCAGCATCTAAAACGAGGAGGGCTTAAGGAGATGTGAGAATCACAAGAAGCTGGCAATTTTCACGAAAGCCGGTCAGTTTATGTTCCTGCTAATGAAAGATCTCATTTTGGGGAATTGCCGGGAAGACTTTACCTTATCTTGGGCACATCAATGGATTTTTGAGCTGTAAGATGCTT
>JAKOVF010000169.1 GCA_029782225.1 Chloroflexota bacterium
TGGCATTCTCAAGGTCACCGCGAAGGATAAGGCCACCGGACGGTCACAGCACATTACAATTACAGCCTCCTCGGGCTTGAACGATGCCGAGGTTGAGAAGATGCGCAAGGACGCCGAGGCCCATGCCGAGGATGACCGCAAGCGCAAGGAATTGATCGAAGCGCGGAACAACGCCGATAACACCGTCTATGCGGCAGAGAAGGCAGTCAGGGAATTTGGTGATAAGGTCCCGGCTGAAATTCGCAGTGAAATCGAATCGAAGACCGCCGAGGTCAAGTCTGCTGCGCAGGGTGAGGATGTGGAAAAAATCCGCGCTGCCACGGATGCACTGGGACAGGTCATCCAGAAGATCGGTGCCAGCGTCTACCAGCAGGGTCCGCAGGCAGGCGCTGATGATTCTTCTGGGCAGCCCGGTTCGGGTCAATCCGAAGCGGGACCGGACGTGGTGGAAGGCGAAGTAAAGGAATAGGGATCATGTCCTTGCGAGGAGGACGATAGCCCGGCGACACTTGCACCTGCATGCAAGTGCAGGTGAGCAGTCTCCTGTAGTCATGGGATTGCTTTGCCCTGCGGGCTCGCAATGACAGCTTAAGATTATGTCCAACCGCGATTATTACGATGTCCTTGGCGTAGCACGGAATGCGTCGGATGATGAAATCCGGTCCGCGTTCCGTAAACTCGCGCGCCAGTATCACCCTGATATCAACAAAGAGCCTGACGCTGAAGAAAAGTTCAAGGAAATCAACGAAGCGTACGGCGTGCTTTCGGATTCTGATAAACGCTCCCGCTATGACCGCTTTGGCAAGGAAGGCCTCGGCAACATGGGCGGATTCCATGATTACACCGTGGACTTCAACGATATCTTTGAAGACCTGCTGAGCGGATTTGGCTTCTCCACCGGCCGGCGCTCGCGCAGGTCACCGCGGCGTGGACGTGACCTCCAGATGGCTGTCCGACTCACGTTTGAGGAGGCAGTCTTTGGCGTTGAGAAAGAGATCGAATTCGAACGCGAGGAAACCTGTTCGCGCTGCAATGGCTCGGGCGCGGAGCCAGGCACAACGCCGACAAAGTGTCCCACATGTAACGGGCAGGGTGAAGTCCGCCAGGTACGTCAGACCTTCCTCGGTTCGATGGTGCAGACCGCGCCCTGCCCTGCCTGTAATGGCCGCGGGGAGATCATCTCGTCGCCTTGCCACACATGCCGCGGCGGCGGACTGGAGCGCAAGCGAGTCAAAAAGAAAGTGCAGATTCCTGCGGGTGTGGACTCGGGAACGCAGATCCGCCTGGCAGGGGAGGGCGGACCTGGAGTCTATGGCGGGCCGCAGGGAAGCCTGTTCCTTGTGCTGGATGTTCAGCCGCATCAGTTCTTCAAGCGGCGCGAGAACGATATTCTCCTGAACCTCGATATCAACGTTGCACAGGCCGTGCTAGGCGCGGAGGTCGATGTGCCGACGATGGACGGCGATGAAAAGTTGAGAATTCCTTCTGGCACACAGCCTGGAAAAGTTTTCAACATGAAAGGCAAGGGCGTGCCGTTCCTGCGGCGAAATGGACGCGGCGATCAGTTGGTCATCGTCAATGTAGAAATCCCCGCCAAGCTTACGAAGGAACAGCGCGAGTTGTTTGAGCAACTGGCTGAGAGTCTGGGAACGACAGTCAAGCCCAAGGAAAAGGGATTTTTGGATTGGTTGAATGAAGCGTTAGGCGGGTAGCAACAGCCAGTTATCAATTTTCAGTATGCGTGGTCAGTGAGCGGATGAAGTGTCCGCTCGCTTTGTTTTATAATACTTGAGCCGATGATAAGATTTCTATTGCGAACCTGGCGCGTCCTTCCTCAGTGGGTTCACCTCCTCGGCGCGCGAATAGTCCGCCCGAGATTTCGCGTTGCAGTGGCTGCAATGGTTTTCGACGAGGATGGCTGTATCCTTCTCTTCAAACATACCTATCGAAAATTTGAGTGGGGAATTCCTGCGGGCAGTCTGGAGCATCGCGAAACTCCTGAAGACGGGGTGATCCGTGAGTTCCGTGAAGAAACCGGCATGGAAATTGAAGTGGAGAGGCTGCTGTTTGCCATCAGCGCGCGAGAAGATCATCACGTCAGCTTGATCTATCTGTGTAAAATCGTGAGTGGAGAATTCAAACCAACGCTTGAGATCGCTGAGATGAAATATTTTGATCCAAATGACTTACCGCCCATGTTGTTTTCCGAAAAAGACCTGATCAAGAAAACTTGCAATGAATTGGTGAAAGCAAAAAATGAACTGGCTTGAAGTTTCCCTCACTGTGAACGGTGAACTGGCGGAGGCTGTCGCCGACGTTTTGGCGCGCTTCGCGTATAGCGGCGTGATGATGGAACAGGGCGTCAAATACAATGATGAAGAAGACGCTGGCACGCCGACCGGCCCGATCACCGTCCGCGCGTATTTGGAAGTCGATGACCAACTCGAAGAGACGCGGCGCAAGCTCGAAGAGTCGCTTTACTATTTGGGGATGATCCAGCCTCTGCCCAATCCCGTTTACAGGCAGATTGCGGATCAAAACTGGATGGAAGCCTGGAAACAGCACTACAAGCCGATCCTCATCGGACAGAAGCTCCTGATACTCCCCGCGTGGATGGAATCGCCCGAGCCTGATCGAATCCCCATCAAAATTGACCCGGGCATGGCCTTTGGCACAGGCACGCATCCGACGACACAACTGTGCCTGGAGTTGATGGAAAAAGCATTTATGGGCGATGGTCGACAGACCACAGACCACCAGGCGTCATCAGTTGTCTGTGGTCCATCGTCCGTAATCGATGTCGGCTGCGGCTCAGGCATTCTCTCCATTGCTGCGCTCAAACTTGGAGCAACTCGAGCCCTTGGCGTGGACATCGATGCCGAGTCAACCGTCAACTCGCGCGAAAATGCGGAGGTTAATGGAGTAGGGGAAGAACTCCTCCTCGGGGTTGGCTCGGTGGGGGAGATTCTTGCGGGTCAATTCCCATTCAAGCAAGCGCCACTGGTCCTTGCGAATATCCTTGCACCTGTAATTATTCGTCTTTTCGATGCAGGACTTGCGGATTTGCTCGAAGATGGTGGCACGATCATCTTGAGTGGAATCCTGCAAGAGCAGGGGGAAAAGGTCATAGCGGCCGCGCAGGCCAAAGGTCTGAGAATGACCGAGAAACGTCAGATGGGGGATTGGGTGGCAATGTCGTTAAATAAATAATCATGTCATTGCGAGCCTGATAAGGCGAAGCAATCCCATCGTAATCTTGAGATTGCCTCGTCGCTGTCGCTCCTCGCAATGACATTTCAAGTGGATTGTGCTATGATTCATCCAACGATGAATCGCCGCAACCTTGGTTATTATCTGCTGCTGAACATCTTCGTCTCTGCTTGTGTGACGAGTGCGATTCTGTTCTGGTATGATCGAAACTATCGTGCAGTGACCCAATCTGCTGTGCGACAGGTCTCAGCAGGCGAGGTTCTCCCAACCGCAAATCTGCAAACGGACATTCCTGTCAAGATCAGCAGTGTGGTCGGGGCCGGCACGCTCAACGCTGAGATTGCGGTGGTCAAGTTCGAAGGCGAGGGACAATTGAACCTCGCTGGCTGGCAGTTGAAGGATGAAAATGGTAATACCTTCACTTTCCCCCAGCTGACTCTTTACCAGAACGGCGCGGTACAGGTCCACACCGCTTCTGGCACGGATACTGTGATTGATTTGTACTGGGGCCTGAGCGACCCCGTCTGGCAGGCAGGCGAAGATGCAAAGTTGTTTGACTCGCAAGGAAATCTGCACGCGGTATATCCCGTGCCGTAAAAAAGATCGATATTCGTTTATCATTATCGATTAGCGAATAAATAAAATCCACTTACTGTTCTCTACTCTCTACCCATCTGATATCTTCCCATGACCCAGGCCCTCTATCGCAAGTGGCGTCCCCGCCAGTGGGACTCAGTTATTGGACAACAGCACGTTGTCCAAACGCTGACCAACTCCATCAAAGCAGACCGAGTTGGACACGCGTATCTCTTCGCGGGTCCGCGCGGCACGGGCAAGACCACCGTTGCGCGATTGCTGGCAAAAGCGGTCAACTGTCTCAATGACGATCCCACGCAGCGTCCTGACGATACTTGCGAGTTTTGCAAAGCCGTCAACGAAAATCGTTTCCTCGATCTCATTGAAATTGACGCGGCTTCCAACACATCCGTGGACGATGTCCGCGACCTGCGCGACAAGATCAACTTCTCGCCATCGCAGGGCAAGTATAAAATCTACATTATTGACGAAGTCCACATGCTGTCCACTGCGGCCTTCAATGCGCTCCTCAAGACGCTCGAGGAACCGCCGCCGCATGCCATCTTTGTGCTGGCAACGACGGAAATTCACAAAATTCCCGCCACTGTTCTATCGCGCTGCCAGCGCCATGAATTCCGTCGTGTGCCCGTGGATGAGATCGTCGGGCACCTCAAGCGAATCGTCAAAGAAGAGAATTTACAGTCGGATGATGACGCCCTCACGCTTATCGCCCGTCAATCTGCGGGCGGCATGCGCGACGCGATTTCCCTGCTCGATCAACTTTCGTCCACTGGAACCAGGATAACCCTCGCCCTCGCGCAGACCGTCCTGGGCACGGCCACCAGTCAAACCGTATTGGACATCGTCGCTTCGGTTCTGGACCATGAGCCTGCACGCGGCCTCGAAACCATTCACCGCGCCCTCGACTCCGGTGCAGACCCGCGCTCGCTGGCTCGTCAGGTCGTTGAATATCTACGCGGCCTCATGCTCATTCAAATGGGCAACGCGGCCCAAGTAGAAGTCACACGCGATGTCAAAGCGCAGATGGAAGCACACGCCAAGGCATTCTCCACAAGCGATGTCCTGCGAATGATGAAAGTCTTCAACACCGCAGCTACGGACTTGCGCGGCAGCTGGCAGCCCTCTCTGGGTCTTGAACTTGCTTTAGCCGAAGTGATGGAGACTCATGAGGCGCCGGTTCCACAGATCCCCGCACCGCATCAAACCAGACCTCAGCCTGCTGCCACAAAACAGGCAGAATCCAGGTCCGCGCAGAGCGAAGCGAAAATAGAAGAGACCAAGGCTGATAAGCCAGTCATTAGCGCAGGTGAAGTCATCAAAGCCTGGAAGCAAATCGCGGCCTCCCTGCCCAAGTCACAGGCAAATCTTTCTGCGTTGTTAAACTCGGTAAAGATGATTGACGTGAACGGGGATACCCTTGTGCTTGGCTTTGCCAGTGATGTGCTGGTCGGCAAAATGAATAAGCCTGAGCAGCTCGAAGCCGCGCAAAAAGCAATTACCGATGCGCTTGGCGTGAAACTGAATATCCGTTGTGTAGTAACCAACGCAAAGGGCAAGGTCCCGCCGCATGTGTCACAGGATGGTATGGTGGCAACTGCCATTCAACATGGCGGCGAAATTGTAGATATGGATTAACGATATCCGATACTCGATTACCGAATATCGATAATGATTTAAGAACAACGAGGTTTTTATGGCTAAAGGATTCAACAAAGGCCCCGCGACGGGCGGTGGCGGCATGATGCAGCAATTACAGCGCATGCAGCAGCAACTCGCCGAAGCGCAGGCAAAACTTGCCGAAGAAACGGTGACTGCAACAGCAGGCGGGGGCGCCATCAAGGTTACTATGACCGGCGACCAAAAATGCCGCGAAGTCGTGATCGACCCAGAACTGCTCAAAGACGCAGACGCTGAAATGTTGCAGGATTTGGTCCTGTCTGCTGTGAACATGGCGCTCGACCAATCGCGCGACCTGGCGAGTCAGAGGCTGGGTCCACTGGCGGGCGGGCTTCCTTTCTAAATCTGACGTCAAAGGTCGAAAGTCTGACCTTTGGCTTTTGACCTATGACTTTCTTATGCTACTACCCGAATCCATTCAGAGTTTGATAACCGCCCTCGAGCGCTTGCCGGGCATAGGTCCCAAGTCCGCTTCACGGCTGGCATTCTATCTTTTGCGGGCACCTGAAGATATCGCTCAAGATTTATCTGTTGCGCTGGCAAACTTGAAGGCGAACACCGCTTTCTGCCAGGAATGTTTCAATATCACGGAAGCTGGACGCGAGCGCTGTGAAATCTGTGAATCGGCGAAGCGTGATGGATCTGTAATCTGCGTTGTCGAAGAAGCGTTGGATGTACTTGCACTGGAACGCACGGGCGGTTATCAGGGTAAGTATCACGTTTTGCAGGGAGTATTGTCTCCCATCGAAGGCATTGGCCCCGATGATTTAAAAATCAGGCAATTGGTCACGCGTGTGGCGGGCGGGGGAGTGGAAGAGGTCATCCTTGCTACTAATCCGAGCATGGAAGGCGACGCAACCGCGCTATATTTGCAGACGCAGCTTAAGGATTCCAGTATCCATGTTACGCGGCTCGCGCGCGGTCTCCCTGTCGGCGGCGATTTGGAATATGCAGATCAGAATACCTTACTCCGAGCCTTGTCTGGAAGACAGGAAATGAGTTAAGAGACGGCCACCTGCAAGGTGATCGTCTCCTTTTGCCGTGAAGATTACCATACTCGCTATGGCTCGCATGGGGATATAGGTCAGAAGTTGAGAAGCGAGGAAGGTATTGAACTGATGGTTCAAGTGATCGAAGGAGACTCGAATGATTTTCAGCAGAATGATTTATGATTTGTCCCTTCCCCCTGTATTCGTCGCTTCGTTACAGTAATGAGCGAGTGAGCATACAGGTCGAAAAGGAGTGGAACAAAAATCAGCTTGCGATTTTTTAAGGTTTAAATGCCAAAAACCCTTGACAAAGTCAGCGAAACGCATATAATCATCATTCGCCAGTACAAACACACACGATCTCGTCCCCCAGACAGATCATTGACAACTGAGTAACCGTCTCACGTCAGAGACACAAGCCGATAGGTTTGCAGCCTGACAGCCGATGTTGAAAGATAAAAACATCGGTGTTTTTGTCTGTAAAAGACTTGACGGCGGTTATGGGAGCGAGTTGAATACCGCCCGCTCAATTGGCAAGCACCTTAACAACTGAAGAGTGATAGGAAGCAACAAATTTTGTCTAACCAGTAAATCCGTAAAGTAAACTACACTCGCAAGAGTGAAATTTTTTGCGGAGAGTTTGATCCTGGCTCAGGATGAACGCTGGCGGCGTGCCTAATACATGCAAGTCGAACGAGGTGCTTTTGTAGCAATACGAAAGTATCCTAGTGGCGAACGGGTGAGTAACACGTTGGTGACCTGCCCCAAAGTGTGGGATAACAGTCCGAAAGGATTGCTAATACCGCATGTGGTCTTCGGGTTTAGAAACCGATGACTAAAGCAGTAATGCGCTTTGGGAGGGACCTGCGTCCCATCAGCTAGTTGGTGAGGTAACGGCCCACCAAGGCTACGACGGGTAGGGGACCTGAGAGGGTGGCCCCCCACAATGGAACTGAAACACGGTCCATACACCTACGGGTGGCAGCAGTAGGGAATATTGCTCAATGGGCGAAAGCCTGAAGCAGCAACGCCGCGTGTGCGAAGAAGGCCTTCGGGTCGTAAAGCACTTTTCTGAGAGATGAGAAAGGACAGTATCTCAGGAATAAGTCTCGGCTAACTACGTGCCAGCAGCCGCGGTAAAACGTAGGAGGCAAGCGTTATCCGGATTCACTGGGCGTAAAGCGCGTGCAGGCGGTTCGGTAAGTTGGGCGTGAAATCTCCTGGCTTAACTAGGAGAGGTCGTTCAATACTACCGGGCTAGAGAATGGTAGAGGAAGATGGAATTCCCGGTGTAGTGGTGAAATGCGTAGATATCGGGAGGAACACCAGTGGCGAAAGCGATCTTCTGGACCATTTCTGACGCTCAGACGCGAAAGCTAGGGTAGTAAACGGGATTAGAGACCCCGGTAATCCTAGCCGTAAACGATGTAAACTTGGCGTCGGTGGCTTAAACTCCATCGGTGCCGCAGCAAACGCGATAAGTTTACCGCCTGGGGACTACGATCGCAAGATTAAAACTCAAAGGAATTGACGGGGGCCCGCACAAGCAGCGGAGCGTGTGGTTTAATTCGATGCTACACGAAGAACCTTACCCGGGTTTGACATGCAAGTGGTAGTGATCCGAAAGGTGAACGACCCGCAAGGGAGCTTGCACAGGTGTTGCATGGCTGTCGTCAGCTCGTGTCGTGAGATGTTCGGTTAAGTCCGCTAACGAGCGCAACCCTCGCCACGTGTTACATGTGTCACGTGGGACCGCCGGTATCAAGCCGGAGGAAGGTGGGGATGACGTCAAGTCCGCATGGCCTTTATGTCCGGGGCTACACACACGCTACAATGGGCAGTACAATGGGTTGCTAAACCGCGAGGTGGAGCCAATCCCCCAAAGCTGTCCTCAGTTCAGATTGCAGGCTGCAACTCGCCTGCATGAAGCCGGAGTTGCTAGTAAACGCGCGTCAGCTATAGTGCGTTGAATACGTTCTCGGGCCTTGTACACACCGCCCGTCACGTCATGGGAGCTGGTAACACCTGAAGCCGGTAGTCTAACCGCAAGGAGGACGCCGTCGAAGGTGGTGCTGGTGACTGGGACGAAGTCGTAACAAGGTAGGTGTACCGGAAGGTGCGCCTGGATCACCTCCTTTCTAGAGTACGTGAGCACTCCTTCTCTAAGGATGTTGCTCTAAATATGCCCACACGGTGAACTTGGGCTCTGGTGACAGAAATGAGTTTCCTATCACTTCTCAGTTGTTGAGGAATTTGCATGGGCTTGTAGCTCAGTTGGTTAGAGCACTGTGCTGATAACGCAGGGGTCACAGGTTCGAATCCTGTCAAGCCCACTACCCAAGTGGTGCAAGTCTTGGGGATGTAGCTCAGCGGGAGAGCAGCGCCTTTGCAAGGCGAAGGTCACGGGTTCAAATCCCGTCATCTCCACTGAGGTTGTCGAGTACGATTTGGAGTGAAAGAAAAGTTTGTTAAACGGTATCAAGGTGAAAGTCTAAGAAAGATCCGCCATCCAGGCTTTGAACAGGCCCGGCGGAACATGCCGGGCCGTTTTGTCTCTAATAGCCGAATAATTTGAAGGGTAATCGATGCCCTTGAGTTTTCGAGAGCATCGATCACCGGTCAAACGGTGAGTGCACCTTAATAACTGAATAGCAATTGATGATGTAGGCCGATAAAGCAATTTATCGAATAAACGAAAAGTATCAATTTCTCCGCATCACGTGGAGAAGCTACTAAGAGTTTACGGTGAATGCCTTGGCGCCAAGTGCCGATGAAGGACGTGGGACACTGCGATAAGCCTCGGGAAGCTGTGTACAAGCGTCGATCCGAGGATTTCCGAATAGGGAAACCAACTGTTGCGAACCAACAGTGTCCACTGGTTGAACACATAGACCAGAGGACGGGAACCTGGGGAACTGAAACATCTAAGTACCCAGAGGAAAAGAAACCATTCCCCCAGTAGTGGCGAGCGAACGGGGAAGAGCCCAAACCATTCTTGCTTGCAAGGATGGGGTTGTAGGGTCCGGCACATGGGAGTTACAAAATAATCAGTTAGCGGAAAGGTGTGGGAAAGCCTGCCAAAGAGGGTAATAGCCCCGTATGCGAAAACTGATTATCTCCCGCTGGATACCTGAGTACTACCGGGCACGCTAATCCGGTAGGAATCTAGGGAGTCCACTCTCTAAGGCTAAATACACTTGGCGACCGATAGTGAACAAGTACCGTGAGGGAAAGGTGAAAAGTCCCCCTGTTAGGGGAGTGAAATAGAACCTGAAACCGTAAACTTACAAGCAGTTGGAGGGCTAACAGCAGGTTGAGCGCTCTAGAAATAGAGATGTTCCTTGCTATGCCTGACAGCGTGCCTCTTGGAGAATGAGCCTGCGAGTTAATCTCAGTGGCAAGGTTAAGGGAGTGACACCCGAAGCCGTAGCGAAAGCGAGTCTTAATAGGGCGTATAGTCGCTGGGATTAGGCCCGAAACCGTGTGAGCTACCCATGGGCAGGGTGAAGCGAGTCTAATCACTCGTGGAGGCCCGAACCCACTAACGTTGCAAAGTTAGGGGATGACCTGTGGGTAGAGGTGATATGCCAATCGAACACGGAGATAGCTGGTTCTCCCCGAAATAGCTTTAGGGCTAGCGTCATGCGTTTAGTACTGGAGGTACAGCACTGAATGGGCTATGGGGCTTACAGCTTACAGAACCCAATCAAACTCGGAATGCCAGTACTCCATAGCATGGCAGTCGGACTCCGGGAGATGAGTTTCGGGGTCGAAAGGGAAACAGCCCAGATCATCAGCTAAGGTCCTTAAATCTATGCTAAGTGGGAAACGAGGTGAGGTTACTTGAACAACCAGGAGGTTGGCTTAGAAGCAGCCACCCTTTAAAAAGTGCGTAACAGCTTACTGGTCTAGTGACTTTGCGCGGAAAACTTAACGGGGCTAAGCATAGTACCGAAGCTATGAATCTCAACGCAAGTTGAGGTAGTAGGGGAGCGTTCTGTCAGCGGTGAAGGTCGATCGTAAGGGCGACTGGAGCGGACAGAAGTGAGAATGCAGGCATGAGTAGCGTACAAATACGTGAGAACCGTATTCGCCGTATATCTAAGGTTTCCGACGCCAGGTCATTCCGCGTCGGGTTAGTCGGGTCCTTAGCCGAGGCCGAGAGGCGTAGGTGATGGACATCCGGTCAACATTCCGGAACCGCTCAAAAGGAGTGATGGGGGGACGCAACGAGGTAGGCCAGCCCGTTATTGGATTCGGGTGCGATCCATCTAGGTGTTGAGACTGGTAGGTAAATCCGCCAGTTGAGCTGAGGTGGAAGCGAGCCGTAAGGCATAAGTGGTTGAGCCTTGTTGCCGAGAAAAGCCCCTAAACGTTGATTTTTGAGCGCCCGTACCGCAAACCGACACTGGTAGATGGGTAGAGTATACCAAGGCGAACGGGAGAACCTTCGTTAAGGAATTAGGCAACATGACCCCGTAACTTCGGGAGAAGGGGTACCCTCCATGGTGTTAAAGCTTCGGAGGGTCGCAGTGAAATGGCTCTGGCGACTGTTTAACAAAAACTCAGGTCTCTGCTAAGCCGTAAGGCGATGTATAGGGGCTGACGCGTGCCCAGTGCCGGAAGGTTAAGGGGAGAGGTTAGCGCAAGCGAAGCTTCGAACCGAAGCCCCGGTGAACGGCGGCCGTAACTATAACGGTCCTAAGGTAGCGAAATTCCTTGTCGGGTAAGTTCCGACCCGCACGAACCGCGTAACGGTCAGAGCACTGTCTCAACGAAGGACCCGGTGAAATTGAAATGGCTGTGAAGATGCGGCCTACCCGCAGCAGGACAAAAAGACCCCGTGGAGCTTTACTGCATCTTGGCATTGTATTTGGGTGTGATCTGTGTAGAATAGGTGGGAGGCTTTGAAGCTGGCGCGCTAGCGTCGGTGGAGCCACCAGTGAAATACCACCCTGATTACATTTAGATCCTAACCTCATTCCGTAATCCGGATGAGGGACCGTGCCAGGTGGGCAGTTTGACTGGGGCGGTCGCCTCCTAAAAAGTAACGGAGGCGCCCAAAGGTTCCCTCAGGTGGAATGGAAACCCACCATAGAGTGTAAAGGCATAAGGGAGCTTGACTGTGAGGCCAACGCGCCGAACAGAGTCGAAAGACGGGCTTAGTGATCCCACGATTCAGTGTGGAATGGTCGTGGCTTACCGGATAAAAGCTACCCCGGGGATAACAGGCTGGTGAGATCCAAGAGTTCACATCGACGATCTCGCTCGGCACCTCGATGTCGGCTCATCGCATCCTGGGGCTGGACAAGGTCCCAAGGGTCGGGCTGTTCGCCCGTTAAAGCGGTACGCGAGCTGGGTTCAGACCGTCGTGAGACAGGTCGGTCTCTATCCGCTGTGGGCGTAAGGGATTTGAAGGGAGCTGCTCCTAGTACGAGAGGACCGGAGTGGACAGACCTCTAGTGTGCCAGTTGTTCCGCCAGGAGCATCGCTGGGTAGCCATGTCTGGCAGAGATAACCGCTGAAAGCATCTAAGTGGGAAACTCGCCCTAAGATTAGATCCCTGTATTCCCATAAGGGAGTAAGACCCCAGGTAGACTACCTGGTATATAGGCAGTGTGTGTAAGCGCAGTAATGTGTTAAGCTAAACTGTACTAATGGTCGAGGGCTTCCTCCTGTGGTGCGGAGAACTTGGTACTTTTCCGATACTACTTCATCAATGAAATTGCTGTTCAGTAATAATCCTGTGAAATAGTCTCTTGGTGATTTGAGCGGCAGGGATACACCCGGTCCCATCCCGAACCCGGAAGTTAAGCCTGTCAGCGCCGATGGTACTTGGAGGGAGACCTCCTGGGAGAGTAGGTCATTGCCAAGGGGCTTTTCTTTTAACATTAAACGCGCGGCCTCTTTTCGGTCACGCGTGGATCGTCTATAGCACTGGCCTCGGTGTTGGCATGAACCATGTAGTGCCAACTGATTTTTGTCAATTTTATGCGAAAGTAGGTGATTTCCTTGGCTTCAGTAAATCTGCGCAACGGTGAGTCTCAAGATTCATTGCTCAAGCGATTCCGCAAGAAAATAGTCAGGAGCGGCATTCTGAGCACTATTCGCGGCAAACGCTGGTTCATCTCCAAAAGCGAACAGCGACGAATGGCAAAGAAGAAGGCCATCCGGCGCATCAAGCGACGCGCCTTCAAGGATAACGAGTAAGACAGTCAGGATCAGTGTATGACAAAAGAAGAAGGCAAGATCAAAGTAGAGGGCCTGGTGATTGAGGCGCTGCCGGGAACCCAGTTCCGCGTGCGGCTCGATAATGGCCATGAAGTGCTGGCTTACCTCGCAGGCAAAATGCGCAAGCATTATATCCGTATTCTCTTGGGTGACCATGTATCCATGGAAATGTCCCCTTACGATATGACTCGTGCCCGCATCACCTTCCGCCAACGTAAGAACGCGCCTGCTGCTCCTATTACGAATTGATCCCCCAATGTGCAATTTTCAAAATCCTCTCTAAGAAGAGGATTTTTGCGTTAATCAATTACCTCATTCACACATCAAAAACAAAAATCCAAGTACCGATACGCGCGGTTCTATCGGCATCTTTTCACTCGCGAACGAATCGTGTATAATGTCGGCGTAGATTTGGCTTAAGGCTGTATCGTTTTTATTCAAAATCGAGGAGTGTGAAGCGTTCTTTTTGATCCCACGATCATTTTGTCGTTTCTGGTGTTTTGCGAAGTCCTCGGCCGAGTCTGCATCATGGCCGAGTTTTCTATTTCCATGCGGAAAGGAGGTGAAAGTCTGTGGCAAGTGTGAATCTGCGAAATGGCGAGTCTCAGGACTCTTTGCTCAAGCGCTTTCGTAAGAAGGTTGTGAAGAGTGGTGTTTTGAGTACCGTCCGCCGCAAACGCTGGTTTGTCTCCAAGAGCGAGCAGCGCCGCATGGAAAAGAAGAAAGCAGTGCGTCGCATCAAACGACGCAACGTGAAGGAAGTCGAATAGATCAAGAGGTCAGTATGGCAAAAGAAGAAGATAAGATCAAAGCCGATGGTGTCGTGGTTGAAGCCTTGCCAGGGACGCAATTCCGCGTGCGCCTGGAAAATGGGCATGAAGTGCTGGCTTACCTCTCGGGCAAGATGCGCAAGCACTACATTCGCATTCTGCTTGGAGACCGCGTCTCGCTGGAAATGTCACCCTATGACCTGACCCGCGGCCGCATCACTTTCCGCCAGCGCAAGACCTCACCTGCACCGGCCGAAGTCTAGCCAGCCCTCTTGAACTTGTGATATAAAAAGGCTCTTTTATGGAGAGCCTTTTTTGATTTCTGGGGTTTTTTCTGCCTCTACACTAGATCACGCCATGAGGCCAGCATTTTCATGTAGTTGGCGCGCTCGAAAGCCGCTGGTTCACGCACAAACTTCTGCGACATGCTGCCGCACATCTGATTGATGGATGTGTATTCATGGGTTTCCATCCACCACTCCATTTCACTCAGGATGACCGCGAGGCTTCGTTCGCCATCGTGCAGTAGCTTGGATGCCAGCATGGCTACGCTCGAGCCTGCCATCACGGCCTTCAGCGCATCCTTGGCAGTATGAACGCCGCTGGTTAAGGCAAAATCCGCATTAACTTTTCCATACATGATGGAGATCCAGCGCAGCGGCAATCGGATTTCTGAGGAAGAACTCAATTCGAGGCTGTGGATAATCTCCAGTTCCTGGAGGTCAAAGTCGGGCTGATAGAAACGGTTGAACAGGACCAGTCCTTGTGCACCGGCTTCCACCAGCCGTGTGGCAAAGTTTGGCAAGGAAGTGATGTACGGACTTAGTTTCACTGCCAGAGGAATTCGGATGGCTGATCTTATGTCAGCGACCAATTCGATCTGAGCAACTTCAAGTTCCTCGCCTTTCAAGTTGGGATCAGTTGCCAGATAATAGAGATTGAGTTCCAGCGCATCTGCACCTGCCTCCTCAATGCGACGCGCATAGCGAGTCCAGCCGCCCGTGGAAACCCCATTCAGACTGCCAATGATCGGGATTTTCAATTCTTTCTTTAGAAGAGAGACCTGCTTTAGGTATTTATCAGGCGCCAGGCTGTAAGAACCGGTGTCGGGCAGATAACTCATAGCTTCACTAAATGAATCTTTACCGCGCATCAGGTAATGGTCAAGCTCGAGCGATTCGTGGATGATTTGCTCCTCGAACAGAGAATACATCACGATTGCCGCTGCGCCCGCTTCCTCGAGTCGGCGGGCGCTATCGAGTTTTCTGGAGAGAGGCGAGGCCGCCGCGACAAGCGGGTTCTTCAGGTTTAGGCCAAGGTAAGTCGTCGTGAGATCAATCATATTTGGTCTCCTTGTTTGAGAAATAAATGGAGAGTGGAAATTTCTCAGTCCGCTCTCCATTCTGTTTACTATCTGTTACTCTTTCTTATCGCTGTTCTTGCTATTCCCATTTCCATAGTGCATGGCGGCCATCTGCTGATACAGCGTCCAGCGGGACTTGGCATCGTGCTGGGCTTCCTTCATCAGTTCTTCAGCGCGTTCCTCATCCATTTGCGTGAGCATCTTATAACGGGTTTCGTTATAGGCATACTGCGAGATCGGGATGCTCGGCTCCTTGGACTCGATAATGAGCGGGTTTTGCCCCTGTTCTGCGAGGCGCGGGTCATACCGATACATGGGCCAGTGACCGGACTGAACTGCGAGTTTTTGTTGTTCGAGACCCCTGGCCAGGTCATAGCCATGCGCAATGCAGTGACTGTATGCAATGATGAGCGATGGCCCATCATAGGATTCTGCTTCGAGCAGTGCGCGCAGGGTTTGTTGGTCGTTTGCGCCCATTGCGACGCGGGCGACGTACACGTAACCGTAAGACATTGCAATCAGGCCGAGGTCTTTCTTCGGCAGTCCTTTACCGCTCATCGCAAACTTGGCAACCGCTGCGCGTGGCGTGGCCTTGCTCGCCTGTCCACCGGTGTTGGAATACACCTCGGTATCGAGCACCAGGATGTTCACGTTGCGTCCGCTGGCAAGCACATGGTCGAGACCGCCGTAGCCGATGTCGTAAGCCCAGCCGTCGCCACCGATGATCCACACGGACTTCTTGACGAGGCTGTCTGCGAGGCTGATCAAATCTTTGGCACGTCCATCGCTGGATTTTGCCAGTTTATTCTTCAAATCGGCAATACGTTCGCGCTGTGCTTCGATGCCTGCCTCAGTAGATTGATCTGCATTCAAAATCGCATTGACCAAATCCGTGCTCAGTTCATTTTCAAATTGAGCCGCCAGTTCACGGGCATATTCGTTTTGCTTGTCGACCGTCAGCCGCATGCCCAGGCCGAACTCGGCGTTGTCTTCAAACAGCGAGTTAGACCAGGCCGGACCGCGTCCCTGTGTGTTCACAGCCCACGGGGTGGTGGGGAGATTGCCGCCGTAAATGGACGAACAGCCGGTGGCATTGGCGATGATCGCACGGTCGCCGAATAACTGCGAGACCAGCTTCACGTACGGTGTCTCACCGCATCCAGCGCAGGCGCCACTGAACTCAAAGAGTGGCCGGAGCAACTGCGAATTCTTGATCGTCGAAGGATTCACCAGTTTGCGATCCAGGTCTGGGATGTTCATGAAGAAGTCCCAGTTCCTGGCTTCCTGTTCGCGCAGGGCGGGTTGGGGAGCCATGTTCAGTGCCTTGCGTCCAACCTGACTCTTATCCTTCGCGGGGCAGACTTCCACGCACAATGTACAGCCTGTGCAATCCTCAGGTGCGATCTGCACCGTGTAAGCCATCCCCTGCGAAAACTCCTTGAATTTTGACGGCATGTGCTTGAACGTCTCAGGCGCACCGGCAAGCAGCTTTTCATCATAGACTTTGTGACGAATGACCGCGTGCGGGCAGACCATCACACACTTGCCGCACTGAATGCACAGGTCGGATTCCCAGACGGGGATTTCAAGAGCGAGATTTCGCTTCTCCCATTGCGTTGTCCCGAGCGGGAATGTGCCATCTACGGGGAATGCGGATACCGGGACATTGTCCCCATTCGAGTCAATGATCGACCCAAGCACATCGCGGACGAAAGCGGGCGCTTCAGCCGGGACCGGGAGGCGGCGCGTGGTCTTCGAGTTGATCTCCGCCGGAACTTTGACCTCATGCAGATTCTGCACTGTGGCATCCACCGCGTCGAAGTTTTTCTTGACAACGGCTTCACCGCGCTTGCCGTAGGTCTTCTCGATGGCATGTTTGATCTCTGCGATCGCAGCCTCACGCGGGAGCACGCCGCTGATGGCGAAGAAAGCCGTCTGCATGATGGTATTCATGCGGCCGCCCATGCCCGTCTTTTCAGCTACGTCATAACCATTGATCACGTAGAATTTGAGTTTTTTCTCCAGGATGTCCTTCTGAACTTCAATGGGCAGGTGATCCCAGATTTCATCGGGACCATACATACTATTGAGCAGGAAGGTGGCACCCGTTTTAGCGTACTTGAGCATATCTACGCGCTCGAGGAATGTGAACTGGTGGCAGGCCACGAAGTTCGCTTCGTTCATTTCGATGAGGTACGGTGCGCGGATCGGCTTGGACCCAAACCGAAGGTGCGACATGGTCACCGTGCCGGATTTCTTCGAGTCGTAATAGAAATAGCCCTGGGCGAAGTTGTCAGTCTCTTCGCCGATGATCTTGATCGAATTCTTGTTGGCACCGACCGTGCCATCTGAGCCGAGTCCGAAGAACACGCAGCGGACTGTCTCCTCGGGCTCGATCTTGAAGGACGCATCCACATCAAGGCTGGTGTGGGCGACATCGTCGTTGATACCGACCGTGAAATGGGTCTTTGGTTCAGCTTTCTTCAGTTCATCCAACGCGGCCTTTGCCATCGCAGGGGTGAACTCTTTCGAGGAAAGCCCGTAACGTCCGCCGATGACTTTGATGCCGGGACGATTTCCCTCGACCAACGCGTTCACAATATCCAGATACAATGGCTCGCCGGAAGCGCCGGGTTCCTTCGTGCGGTCGAGGACGGCGATTCCCTGCACACTTTTTGGCAACGCTTTGACGAAATGTTCAAATGAGAACGGGCGGTAAAGTCGGACGCGAAGCACGCCTACTTTTTCACCTTTTGCCGCAAGGTATTTCACAGTCTCTTCGGCTGTCTCGCCACCGGAGCCCATGACCACCATCACACGCTCGGCATCAGGATCACCTGCGTAGTCAAACAGGTTGTAATGCCGGCCGGTGACCTGAGCAAACTTATCCATCATTTCCTGGACGATGCCCGGGGTCGCGGTGTAGTACGGATTCCCCGCTTCCCGCATCTGGAAATAGACATCGGGATTCTGCGCGGAGCCTCGTAAAACAGGGTGTTCCGGGGACAAAGCACGAGCCCGATGAGCACGCACCAGATCCTCGTCCACGAGAGAGCGAAGCTCGTCATCCGTAAGTTGGTAGATCTTGGTCACTTCATGGGAGGTGCGGAAGCCGTCGAAGAAATGCAGGAAGGGGACACGCGATTTGAGCGTGGCCATTTGTGCAATCGCGGCAAAGTCGTGGGCTTCCTGAACTGATCCAGAGGAAAACAGCGCCCAACCGGTCTGGCGGACAGCCATCACATCCTGATGATCGCCATAGATCGAAAGGGCGTGCGCGGCAAGGGCGCGCGCTGCGACGTGGAAGACTGTGCTGGTGAGCTCGCCCGCAATCTTGTACATATTCGGGATCATCAGCAGCAGCCCCTGTGAGGCAGTGAAGGTCGTGGTAAGCGCGCCTGTTTGCAGCGCACCGTGGACTGCGCCGGCTGCTCCACCTTCTGATTGCATTTCGATCACGAGGGGGATCGTGCCCCACAGGTTCTTTTTCCCCTTGGCAGACCACTCATCGGCGAATTCGCCCATGGCGGAAGAAGGGGTGATCGGGTAAATTGCGACCACTTCGCTGAGACGGTGGGCCACGCTGGCAGTAGCTTCGTTACCGTCAATCGTAATAATGGGTTGCTTCATTCTCTCGCTTACTCCTTTACAAACAGGCTTTTGCATCGATAATTCGGCAGCAGCCTGCAAATATAGTATTTTTGCCGGTTGTAAGTGTATCTCCCCATGACAATGTACGTTAGTTATATATGACATAAATCCCCCTGCGGGTTGTCATATTTTGGACAAGAATAGGGTGAAATAAGAAATGACCTTGCATAAATGATTAGTATGACCATATTGCATGGGCGGCCTCATACATCTGCCTTGACACATCAAAGTGCACGTGATATAAACCGCCGCTAACAACCTAATACACGCTCTTATCCAGAGAGGCGGAGGGACCGGCCCTGCGAAGCCTCGGCAACCTGACCAAAGTCAAGGTGCCAATTCCGGCAAGCAAGGATAGCCATTGGCTATCTGTTTCTGGAAGATGAGAGGATGGTGACTGCATGTAGCCTCTTCTTAACTTACCAGAAGAGGTTTTTCGTTTCCTCTTCTGGATAAGGGTGGAATCCAACAACGTAAGAGGAGCATTCCATGACCACACAATCACGGAAGTTCGGTTTCGCCACTCGCCAGCTTCATGCGGGATATGAGCCTGAGCCAACCACGGGAAGCCGCGCGGTGCCGTTGTATCAAACAGCGGCATATGATTTGCAGAGCACACAGAGAGCCTCACAGCTTTTTGCGTTGCAGGAAGCGGGAAACATCTACACGCGGATTTCCAACCCGACCAGCAACGTGCTGGAAAAACGAATGGCAGATCTCGAAGGCGGCGTTGCAGCCTTGGAAGTCAGTTCAGGTCATGCAGCGCAGACTACGGCCATCCTGACAATCTGTGAAGCGGGAGACCACATTGTTTCTGCGGCTACTCTATATGGCGGAACTGTCAGCCAATTCAGATACACATTTCCGCGGTTGGGGATCAATGTTACGCTGGTTGATCCATCCGACCCCGAGAACTTTCGCAGTGCGATTCAGCCGAACACAAAAATCATTTATGGCGAGACGATCAGTAATCCATTAGTTAATATCTTTCCATTTGAAGAAGTGGCAGGGATTGCTCGGGAATTCCATCTCCCCCTGATGATTGATAATACGTTTGCCACACCATATCTTTGTCGGCCATTTGAATGGGGCGCGGATATCGTCACCCATTCCACAACGAAATTCATCGGCGGGCATGGCACATCCATTGGCGGCGTGATCGTGGACAGCGGGAAATTCGACTGGCATGAAGAAGGCCGTTTCAAGAATTTTACTGAGCCCGATCCTTCCTATCACGATGTTGTGTACGCTGATGATTTTGGACCCCTGGCTTTTATATCCAAGGCGCGGGCCGGGACTTTGCGCGACCTGGGGACCTGTCAATCTCCGTTCAATTCATGGCTGTTCCTACAAGGTTTGGAAACACTATCTCTTCGTATGGAACGGCATGTACAGAATGCTCAGGCCGTAGCCGAGTTTCTTGAAGGTCATCCATGTGTCAGTTGGGTTACGTATGCAGGTTTGCGGAGCCACCCTGACCACGAGCGTGCAAAGAAATATCTGCCGCACGGGCCAGGTGCAGTCCTTGGATTCGGCGTCAAAGGTGGACGAGAAGCTGGAGCGTGTTTTATTGGTAACCTGAAACTCTTCAGCCATGTGGCAAATGTCGGCGATGCAAAATCGCTTGCCATTCATCCTGCCAGTACAACGCATTCCCAGCTATCCCCGGAAGAACAAATCACCGCCGGTGTCAGCCCTGATTTCATTCGCTTGAGCATCGGCCTGGAGGATATTGAGGATGTTCTCTGGGATCTGGATCAAGCCTTGAAAGCATAAGGCCCCTCGCCCCGACCCTCTCCCACAAAGGAGAGGGAGAGAGATGAACTATGCCTGTAAAAATTCCTAACACACTACCGGCCCGCGTGATCCTGGAAAATGAAAATGTCTTCGTGATGGGGGAGGAACGCGCACAGCATCAGGATATCCGTTCCCTGCGAGTCGCAATCCTGAATCTTATGCCAACCAAAATTGCCACAGAAACCCAGCTCTTGCGACTACTCGGCAATTCTGCTCTGCAGGTGGATGTGACTCTCCTTCACACCGCCACCTACGAATCCAAAAATACGGATACCGACCACCTGCTCAATCACTACCTAACATTCGAGGATGTGAAGAATGAGAAGTTCGATGGCTTGATCATCACCGGCGCGCCTGTCGAACAGATGGATTTTGAAGAGGTGAATTATTGGCCCGAACTTACTCGCATCATGGATTGGGCTGAGACAAACGTGTATTCCGCCTTTTACATTTGCTGGGGCGCTCAGGCTGGACTTTACCACCGCTACGGTATCCCAAAATATGACCTGCCCCGCAAGATGTTCGGGGTTTTTGAGCATCGGATACTTCACGCCACGGAACGGCTCTTGCGCGGATTCGACGATATTTTCCTGGCCCCACACTCTCGCCATACGGAAATCCGTCGCACCGACGTTGAAAAAGTGGACGATCTTCAAATCCTGGCCGAATCCGATGAAGCCGGCATTTACATTGCTGCATCCAAAGATGGACGTCACATCTTCGTAACCGGTCACTCGGAATATGACCCGCTGACACTCAAATCGGAATATGACCGGGACGTAAATAAGGGGCTACCGATCCATGTGCCGAAAAATTACTATCCTGGAAATGATCCGGCGAAGAATCCCCATGTCCGCTGGCGTGGACATGCCAATCTGCTCTATTCAAACTGGCTGAATTACTATGTTTATCAAGTCACCCCATTCAATCCGGCAGATATTCCTCAAGGTGGCCTTCACTCGGATTTTTGAGTCTGGATTTCCGCCTTTGTTGTGCGCGCTGGCAGGTATCGCCAAACTTGAACAACGAGTGTACCGATGCCTACCAGAGTGATTCCGCCAATCTGCCTGAGACTCAAAGCTTCACCCAAAAATATCCATGCAAGGATGGCGATCTGTGGGAGCATCATCCCATTCAGGATGCTGGACTCAACTGCGGTCAGGGTCTGAAGCGTCCTGTTCCAGATGGTGAAAGCGAATGCGGTGTTGACCAGAGCCAGCCAGCAGATGATCAGCCAGTTGGCGAAGCCTAACTTTCCCCAGCCCTGTGTGGCGATGCCAGAGATCAACAGGATGATTCCACCCACTCCCATACTGATAGACGTAACAAGAATCGGCGGCAAACTGCTTTGAGTGTTTATATATCTGCTAAACAGCGATGAGCCGGAATTCGCAAACAGCCCAACGAGCGCTGCCATCAAGCCAATGAACTCGGCTGATGGCAGCGCTTGAGGCAAAAAGTAAATCAAGACACCTGCAACGGATATGAGAATGCCCAGCCATTGACCGTAGCCTGCCCGCTCGCGGCCTGCTATGGTGCCCAAGACGGCGACGATCACAGGCGAAAAATTCAAGATCAAAGTGAGGGTGGCTGCCGGAAGAAATGAAAGGCTGACGAACTGCGCCCCCTGAGTCAGAGCGTAGAAAAAGATGCCAAGCAGTGTTAGCTCAAGCCAGGTTCTTCCTGGAATCCTTTTCACAACCCTTCGGTGAGTTGAATTGAATATTACAAACGGAATCAGACACAAAAATGCCAGCGTGTAACGCAGCCCCGCAAACGTGATCGCTGGCAGGCTGCTTTTCAATCCGATTTTGACCAGTACCCAGGATGTCGACCACAGGAATGTTACAAACAGAGCCAGGAGGATTGCCTGGACATGGACTTTCCGCTCAACGGTCCGCATGGATAAAAATTACTTTAGATCCAGGTGTGGCCTCGCCAGCAGCAATGCAGCCAGTGACTTGGCATCCGGGATGTCGCCTTTCTCAGCCATCTCAAGTGCTTTCTGGATCGGGATTCTTTCCACTTCCAGGAACTCATCCTCATCTGCTTCCAGCGGATTCTCCCTCAAATCTGTTGCCATGAAAACAACCATGAACTCGGTCGAATAACCCGGTGCCAGATAAAATTCACCGACCTTCACCAGCTTGCCGGCTTCCATGCCGGTCTCCTCGCGGATCTCGCGCGCCGCGCAATCAGCATGCGGCTCCACGCCGTTCCGCGTGCCGGCCGGCAGTTCCAATAGATATGCGCCGGTCGCATGGCGGTATTGGCGTACGAAAAGCAGGTTTCCATCTTCGTCCACCGGGACGATCGCCACTGACCCACCATGTTCTACGATATCCAGTTTGGTCTCATGACCATCGGGGGTTTTCAAATAGTCACGCCGAACGGCAAACGCGCGGCCTTTGTAAAGTGTTTCAGTCTTGATAAATTCGAAGGGCATGGTTTTTCCTTTTACAACTGCAATATCTCCCGATTATAAAAGAAAAGCCCAGGCATTTGCCTGGGCTGAATCATCTGAGAAACTTTATGGAATATTCAACTTCTGACCAGTTGTCAGCGCGGCATCCACCGAAATGCTATTGGCACTCGCGATGACACTCGGCTCTATATCACCATAATAACACGCCACTCCATAGACGGTCTGGTCAGCCGAGGGAACAGTATAGACTGTTCCTGCCGGGTGATCGTGCCAGGAGCGATCGGCCGGGAACGGATTGTTCGTCTGAGGGATGATGAGCTTTTGCCCAACGATCAAGGCATTACTCTGTGCGGTTGTTAAACCGCTGAGACTAAGCAATTCATCAGGATTCACGTTGAAGCGGCGGGCAATACAGTAAGGCCATTCACCTTTTCGCAAGGTGTATTCCGATGGCCTTGGTCCTGGCGTCGTCGTCGGACCACCCGGCGTAAAGGTGGGAACAACCGCTGATGTCGCACCACTGTTGGTAGGCGTTGCAGGTGTAGGAGTTGTGGCTACAACTGTGACACCAGTTTGTGGCGTGAGCACTGTCCCGGTCGCCGCTGTCACAATAACAGCTGGCGTACCGGGTGTTCCACCAAGAGCCTGGGCTGTTTGTGCAGCAGCAGTCTGTTGCGCAAATTGCTGGATCATATCCATTGGATTTTCAGCCGATGGAAACGGTGAGACGAAAATACCGGTGGGAATTGGAGTTGGCGTCGTGTTGGGTGCCTTTGACAAGCTGATATCGCAACTTGACATAAATATGGCGCTGAGCAACAGGGTGGCGACCATCATGAGGCCGCGTTGTTTTTGTTTCATGGTTTCTCCTCTTTCTCCTAATTCGGATTCGATGGTAGCACATGAACTTTAAAGCGTCAAGCAGTGCTTATGGACTACAACTTAATTGCAATAACATTTGCTGGACCGGTTCTTCGGTTCCCGCGAGACTGCTGGCCTGTACCTGTTTCCAGACAATACACAGGCCTTTGGTTGTTCGCGCATCCTGATCGATCATCTGCATGGACAGTTTGCGCGCAGCTTCGATATTTCCCGTCAATGCATTGGCCGCGATGAAGGTCAGCCATTCATTCGCATCTTCTGGTGAATAACCAAGGGATATCGCTTCATTTCCAAGTGTAACAACTTGCTTCAAGTCGTTCATCTGATAGGCAAGCTCGGCCTTTGTAAAGTAATAACACCAATCATGTTTAGGTTCCTCGATAAAATCCGGCCGCGCGGGTGAATCTGTCTGGGTAATGATACGCGCCGGATTCGAGAGCGGAATTGCATCCACAAGGACGCGCTGTTGTTTGCTGTAGATTTCCGCATCGCCGCGCGCGGGATCGAGTACACGCAGGCATCCATTCCGTGGCATCAAAATGACAATGGCTTGGGAAGTATTTCCATGAAAGGTAACTGTACGATAAGGAAACGTAATGGGAGTGTTTGGCTGAAGAGAGGGAAGGGTGGAACCGCTAAGCCGCTTTTCAGTATAGAGCATCAGGTAGGGAAGATCGCCTCGTTTGAAGTCTTCTGCGTATAGCCAATTGAGAGGGGCCGTGAAGGAGATGTCGGTTTCGTAGTCAATTGGCATTTGGTCTGTCAGGATGACGGTATTCTTTTCAAGTGCAGGGATACGCCACGCCAGCTGCCAGTAAATCTCCTTCTGTTTGGTCCAATCGCGGCGGAAAATATTGGCGTTGAAGAATTGCTGCCCGATGCCGAGTGCGACGATCAACGCGATCACATAGACCTTGTATTTGCTGTTTCCAAAGATAAGCTCGATCAATCCCAACATAAACAGGCTTCCCCCGATCATCATGGAGACCATGAACCTGTCATAGGAGGATTGCAGCGTGAGTGGAAGCCCGGCCGCGAGCGAGGGAAGACGTCCGAGCATGATGCTGAGGATGCCAATAGCGATGAGCGTAAGAGAAGAGTAACGCGTGGCGAGTAACGAGTTGTGTATTGTCTGTTGTCCGTCGTCGGTTTGCTGGGAACCCAGCCAAAAGGCGAGAAGTATAAAAGAAAGGGCGACCAGGCCCAGGGTCAGGAGAGAAGCGGGGGCGGTGATGGAGGAAACTGTCAGGACGATGACTTGAGTCCAGATGTAGAAGCCGGTCTTCCAGAGAGAATCCGCAAGTTGAATGATCAACGTGGGAAGAGTCAGTGATCCCGTGGCAGTGACTTCATAGGAGTTGTATGGCCCGAAACGATAGTAATAGACGAGCCAGGCCGCGTTGAGAATCCAGATCAGGAGATAAGGCCACCAATGGTTCAGAGTCTTTCCAATCTTTTCGACGAGATTTCCCTGAAAGAAGGAAAGAAGCAAGAGGGCGCGGATGCCTTCGATGCCGAAGAAGTATTCGGTGGGGAAGATGCCGCAAAGTTGAAGAAGAAGGGCAATGATCGTGTACGTAAGCGGCTTTTCCGCGCGGAGCGCTTTGAAGGTAAAGCCAAATGACAAAAGATAAAAGATGAATGGGATGAGTTCCTGATTGATATGCGTGAACGCCACCCAATGTTGGCTGTAACCGGGAAAGATGAGAATGAAGAGCGCAGTCGTGAGCGCAAGGCCCTTTCGCTCCGGCCAGATCTGTTTGAAACTCCACCAGGCGCAGAGACCAATGAGGAAGCGGATCACGAGCGCGAAGATCTGCCAGTAGAGAGGAACGGTGGGAATAAGGCTTGTCGTTGCAAAGAAGATCGGACCCAGGAATGGGCGAAACGGTGCAAATGCCGGTATGAATTCACGTGGGCCCAGGAATTTGGCAATCCACGCGAAGGGCCAGTCGTCCCAGTAGAAGCCGGTGAAAGGGAGAAGCAGTCCGTAACCGAGTATTGTGATAATTGCAAACAGCAGGGGAATGGACTTTTCCGTGAATCGGAGTTTCATGATGCGACAATTATATAAGAAAAGCCGCCTGTTACGGCGGCTATCTATCACGATGAACAAACCCATCATTCCGGCAGGAGTCGTTTTGCCGCGAGCAGGGTGATGTCATCAAACTGATCTTTTTCGCCCATGTGTTGACGAAGCCCTGACTCGATTTTGTTCAGAAGATCCGTGACATTCGATGGATGAGATTTCAGCAAATTCACCAGTCTGGTCCGTTCAAAGAATTCGCCATTGACATTTTCACTATCGGTCACGCCATCGGTGAATGCAAAAAACAAGTCTCCCGGCTCAAGTTGAGTTTCCTCAATGCGAAAGTTACAACCAGACATTGCACCAACGGCAGGGCCAGTTTTCTTGAGCGAGGCTTTTATTTCGGCGTCATTGACGATCAGAGGTGGTTCGTGCCCCGCGTTGATGAACGTGAGCGCCCCCGTTCTTGGATTGAGTATTCCAAAGAACATGGTGGCGAACATGCCCGTGTCCCCGTGGGTTTCGGCAATGTAATCATTCGTAAAACTGATGGCATGACTCAAACGCGCATGGGTTGGGTTCAGGACGGACGACTCAGAAATTGCAGAGTCATTCATAGTGGATGCGGCGCGTACAAGCGAACGGAACAATGTCATGAATAAGGCTGCGCCCACACCCTTGTCACATACATCAGCGATGACCAGCCCAACATCCCCATCGGGTAAAAGAAAGGCATCATAGAAATCGCCGGCTACTTCCCGTGCGGCCTTGAAGTAAGCACGAATCTCCCAGCCGTCCACCTGCGGCAATTCGGATGGCAGGAAGCCCCTCTGGATCTCTCGCGCGATCTCAAATTCACGTTCGAGGCCTTTGAGATACTTTTGTTCCTGGTCGCGCAGATATTTCTTTTCCAGGCTGGCATTAATGCGCGCCCGCAGCAGGACCGCGTTGAACGGTTTTGGCAGATAATCCTCGGCGCCCATCTCGATGCAGCGTACAGTGCTTTCCAGTTCATCCACAGCGGTGATCATGATGACTGGAATGTGCCGGAGAGCTGGATCCCCTTTCATTTCGATCAGTGTTTGAAAGCCGTCTTTTTTCGGCATCTCGAGATCGAGCAGAACGAGATCAAATGAGCTTTCGTGCAGTTTTTGTATGGCCCTTTCGCCGTCTTCAGCAATATCGATTGTATGTCCCTGCTGCTGGAGATTCTGTGTAAGCAGTTTGCGATTGACCTGATTATCGTCTACGATCAGGATGCGGCCGGTCTTCATGCGGGCGGGGAACATCATGGACGGAGTTCCTTTAATTTGACGGCCGCAAACTGATACGCTTTTTCCAGAATGTCGAGCCGCGTCCCCACATCCGCGAGCTGATTCTGCCGTCCGAGCAGCTCCAGTTCATATGCCAGTTCAGCCAGTTGATCCGCGCCAAAACTCGCGGCATTCGATTTAAGAGAATGGGCAGCGCGGCGAAAAGCGTCCACATCGCCTGCACTCAACGCGGTCTGCATCGTTTGGATTTGCTGCGGAGCATCATCCAGAAAGGTGTCGATCATCTCACCGAGGAAATCAGTGCCTGTCATGGCCCTCAGGTCTTCAAACGCGGATCTGTTGATATGCTCCGGCATATATATACCTATGATCTTTCCTGCCAGTTGATTGGTTTTGCTTTGCCCAACACCGTCACAAGTTCGGCGACGCGGATTGGTTTGGCAATATAGTCATCCATTCCGGCCTTCATGCACATCTCGCGGTCACCTTCCATGGCATTTGCAGTTAGCCCGACGATGAACGGCTGAGGCAGGTCGCGCTTGCGAATCTCTCGTGTGGCCTCCATGCCATCCATATCGGGCATTTGCACATCCATGAATACCGCGTCATAAGGCTGGCGTTCGAGCGCCTCGATGGCTTCCATGCCGTTGGAGGCGATGTCGGCGCGATACCCCATCTGCTGGAACAGGTGCAGGGCCAGTTTCTGGTTGACAACGTTATCTTCTGCAAGCAGAATTCGCAGAGGATAACGCGTCGCCATGTCAGGGTCAAGTTCGGATTTCGCCGGGGCGGTCAGGGCTGAGATTCGATCCGGGTCGAAGAGAGCAGTCAAAACGTCGAGAAGAAGCATTTGCTTGAGTGGCTTGGCAAGATAGGCATTGAACAGCTCCCTGTCCTCCACTGCACGTTGTCCAAGTAGTGAAAAAAGAGCGATGGGAACGTGTGGAGAGTGTTTGCGAATCTCGCGCGCCAGCAAGGAACCATCCATCTCGGGCATGAACATATCCAGCACGATGGCATCGTATCTTTCGCCGCGTTCGATTTTGTCGAGTGCTTCGCGTGGGCGAGGGGTATCTACCACGACCATGTTCCATTTTTCGGCCTGCAGTTTCAGGATGCGGCGGTTGGTGTCATTATCATCCACAATCAACAGGCACTTACCCTGCAGGAATTTGGGCGATTCGAATGCGGGCGCCTCGGGTTCGAGCGGTGCCGGTTCGCCCGCCAGAGTGAAATGGAACGCTGAACCTCTGCCGTCAATAGCATTGCTCTCCACCCAGATCTCGCCGCCCATCAGGTTGACGAGACGCTTGCTGATGGCGAGGCCGAGTCCTGTGCCGCCGTACTTGCGCGTGGTAGACGCATCTACTTGTGAGAAGGATTGAAAGAGCCGGCTCATACGGTCCTGGGGGATGCCGATGCCTGTATCGCGCACTACAAAGTGAAGGTAGTTCTTCAAACCGCTGGCCTCCAACTCTTTATCGCGCGAGACCGTCACGACCACTTCGCCGCTTTCCGTGAATTTGACCGAGTTGCTCAGCAGGTTCAGCAATATCTGACGCACACGGGTTACATCACCATAGATGGCCTGAGGTACATCGTCATCGATGAGACATGCAAGGTCCAGATGATGTTCCGCGGCACGCGTGACGATGAGGTCGAGCGCGCTTTCGATGCATTCATGTAACTGGAAAGGGTGATATTCCAATTCCAGTTTGCCTGACTCGATTTTGCTGAAATCCAGAATCTCGTTGATGATGGTAAGCAGGGTATCGCCGCTGCTGCGAATAATTTCCGCGAACTCATGTTGTTCGTCGGTGAGTTTCGTGCCCAGCAGTAGGCCCGTCATGCCAATAATGCCGTTCATCGGCGTGCGGATCTCGTGGCTCATGCTGGCAAGAAAAACTGATTTGGCCTGGCTGGCCGCCTCGGCGGCAGAACGCGCTTCCTCCGCTTCACGAGTGCGTTCGGCAACGCGCTGCTCCAGAGTCTGATAGATGCGCGCGCTATCCAGAGCACTGGCAATTTGACTGCCAACGGTCATTAGCAAATCCACCGAATCCTGTGGGATGGGACGGTTCGAGAGGGAGTTATCTGCCAGGAGCACACCGACCAGACGTCCCTTGGTGATGAGCGGAACACTCACGTAGCCCTGAATGTTGAACTGTCTCAATGAGGCGCGCTGTGACTCATCCTGTATCTCGTCAATGCTCTTGATGAGCACCGGTTTGCGGCTGCGAACGCTTTGAGTCAACAATGAATCTTCCCGATCCAGCGGGACTTCCAGGGCTTTGACAGCGGCGATCAGTTCCGGCGGGCCGCCGCTGACATGCCCCTCGGTGAGGACATGTCGCTCCCGGTCCACCACCATGATCATACAACGGTCGAAGTTCAGGTGCTTTGTGACGGCTTGCAGGCTTTTTTCCAGAAGCTCGCCCAGGTCAAGCGTGGCACTGACCGCCAGCCCGATTTCATGCAGGGCGGTGAGCTGCGAAATTTTCTGTTCCAGCTCGACATTGGATTTCTGCAAGTTGCTATTGGCCTGCAGCAGCTCGTCATATTGTTTTTCGCTCTTATCGGCCTGTTCCTGAAGCACACGCTGCTGGCGTTCACGTTCATACCTGCCGACATCGAGGCGATGACTGAACCACGCATACAGAACTGGCAGGGGAGTTAGAATGCCCGTCCATTCCCAACCCGGAAAACGCAGTACGGTGAGAACCAGCAGAATCAGGGAAAAGGCCGCTCCAGCCCATGCTTTCAGGCCAACACGCGGACGCGGATTTTGCCAGGTAATCTCCCATTCGCAGTAGGGATCACCGTGCAGCTGGCATTTTCTTTCATTGATCTCCGCCGCTGGCAGGTTCGAGTGAAACCGCGGCAGATTGACAAGGTACCCTTGGAATCCATGGCAGGTCGAAAGGATGGAATGCCGGCGAATTTCCGGAGGCAGTTTTGCCAACTGTGAGTCTGAACGCATTCGAAAGGCAGCTGTCGTGTGGGTCACTTCAAGAACATCGACATCCAAATCAGTGTATTTGCCGACAAACCGCGGGAACACTCTGTAAACCTGACTCAATGAAAATGGACGAGACATGTGCTGCGTTGCCGAACTATTCACAACTTTGCCCTTGTTGAAGTGAAAGTCTTTGTCACCTGAAACGTAACGGCAAATCTCGAAGAAGTATGCGGCGAATTCGCGCGAATACGTGTTGCCAGGATTCAAAAGATACTCTGCACTGACATGATAGCGCGGGTCCGGGATGGCAGCATTCAGGCGCGTGATGATCTCCTGAAAGGCAGTATCCCCCGCTTGAGCGGTCCGTTGGGCGCGTTCCTCCGCGCTGATATTCGAAGGAAGCTCACCTGCGGCTCTTTCTCCCGCCATCTGGCGCACGTAGGTCAAGGCGCCTTCGAAGACAGCGCCGCGGCTTTGTTTGATGAGCTTGCCGTCTTCGTCCAGGCCGAAAGGACGTCCCTGCATTTTCGGCGGGAGGGGAGGCAGTTCAGGGATCGGGAGGCGGAAACTTGCCATGAAAATTCTCTTCTCTAGCAATTATCTGGCAGAAGGCAGTTGAAACACCTGCCGTAGAAAGTCATTCATGAAAACCTGTTCCGGGTCGAGCTGCTGTCTCACCTGAAGGAATGCATCCATGTTCTGACCATACATGGATTTGAGCTTATCCACGGAGTAGATGGCCTTGCCCCAGTGCGGCTTGCCCCCCAGCTCGATCCAATCCTGCTCAACCTGCTGGAAGTAGGTCTGATAGTCACTTACAGGACGGTTATTTCCGGTATATGTGAGGATCTCAATACAACAGGTGTGATCTTCACCCGATGCAGGAGAAAGACAGGCGCTGCTGTTCTTGATATAGCGTGTGTGCAGGACCATATTCTGCGGATACTTGCCCTGCTCCTTCCATTCCTCGATGCGCTTGACCACCTGCATCCATGCCTTTTGCACGAGACTGAAATCGTTGTTCGGGATATTGATGCAATAGCTCATGTCCCATACGGGCATGTAAAAAAGTTGATAATGAAAGACCAGGCTGGAAACAGCAATAACGCTTTGCTGTGGCATCAGGCCAGAGATAAATTTCATCACATAGGGAGTGAGCCACGGCCACTTATCAGCCCAGCCCATCAGACGTTTGCCGAAAGAGTTGATCTCAAGATAAACTTTCATTTCATCCCAGCCCCATGTTGGATCGTTCTCAGTAATCGGCTTATCCGTCTTGTCCCAGGTTTTGATCCAGCAATTTTCATTGAAGGGAAACCAGAATACTTCGACATAATCGTGGCTGGTCACCAGATTCTTGATGTCCCCGATGGTGTCCTTCATCCTCTGAGTCCCGTCATCCACAGCGCTCAGATTGAAACGCGGCACGCATTGCAGGGTGACACTGTAAATAATTCCCAAGGCACCGAGATTCACGCGCACGATATCCATCATCTCTTCGCCATCGGTTTCTGCGGAGAATGTCCTCCATGTCCCATCTGCCAGGAGAACTTCCATGGCCACAACCAGATCCGAGACAGTTCCCTGACTGTAGCCTGTACCGTGACAGCCCAGTGCGACGGCGCCGCCCACGGTGATCCATGGGATGACGGTTTCCGTGGCAAACGAAAGCTTGTATTGATCCCCTGAAAGCGCAGTCGAAAGCTGCCCAACCGCCAGGCCCGCTTCAACCGTGACCTGCTGTTTGACCGTATCCACCGATAAGATTTTGTTCAATTTCGTCATATCAATCATGAAGCCATCGGTTGGTACCATGGCCGTCCACGAGAAGCCGCCGCCGAGCACACGTATGGATTTCCCCTCGTTCTTTGCCTGCTGCAAAATGCCAGGGAGATCCTCCTTGCTTTTCGGAGTGCAGTAGCATGAGGGGTTAGCCGTCAGGTTCTTGCCCCAGTTGTGCCACGTAAAGCCAGTTTGACAATCACTTGTGTTCAGCATCAGAGACCTCCTTCTTAATCGATTGGCCTAGAGTGCGCATCAACTCCTCCACGCGAATGGGTTTGGAGATGTAATCGTTCATCCCGGCTTCGATGCAGAGTTCACGGTCGCCGTCCAGGGCGTTGGCAGTCATGGCGATGATACGAGGTTGTGTGAAAGTCGTCAGGGCGCGAATACTGCGTGTGGCATCCAGCCCGTCCATTTCGGGCATCTGCACATCCATGAGAATGACATCATATGTCTGGCGTTCAATGGACTCAATGGCTTCCAATCCGTTGGATGCCACATCCGCGCGATATCCCATCTGCTCCAGGAGGCGCAGGGCAAGTTTCTGATTGATGGCATTATCCTCTGCCAGCAGGATGCGCAGCGGATGTCTTTTACCGAGATCTGCATCGAAAGTAAACTTCGTCGCTTCTGTTTTAGGAGTGATGGCTTCCTTCGCAAAGATCCCTGCCACGGCATCCAGCAAAGCCGACGGTTTAAGCGGTTTCGTCAGATAGGCCGCGAAGCTCAAATTCTCTGCATCCATTTCCCGACGGCCCAGAGAGGTCAGCAGAATAATCGGCAGCGTCCTTTCATCTTTGAGTTCGCGGATTTGGCGCGTCAACGCGATGCCATCCATCACCGGCATTTGCATGTCAAGGATGGCGAGATCGAAAGTCTCGCCGTTCCTGAGCCATTCGAGTGCTTCATGCGGGGATTCGGTCTCACGCGGCTGCATGCCCCATTTCTGTGTCTGTAGAACGAGGATACGCCGGTTCGTGGCATTATCGTCCACGATCAACACACGTTTGCCTTGAAGCGCAGGCTGAATGATCTGCATATCGCGGGCTGGCTTGCGTTCCATCATTTTGGCCGGCTCAGCCTGGATTCGGAAGTTGAAAGTGGAACCTTTCCCGGCACCCGCGGACTCTGCCTGCATAGTCCCACCCATCATTTCAGCCAGTCGTTTGCTGATCGCGAGGCCAAGCCCTGTGCCCCCGTAGCGGCGAGTAGTGGATGAATCCGCCTGGCTGAACGATTGGAAGAGCCGGTCCATGCGATCCTGAGGGATGCCAATGCCCGTATCGCGGACTGTGAAAAGCAGTTCGTTCTCCCCGCCCTCGGGCCTGCTGATCGTTAAAACGACCTCGCCCGCCTCTGTAAATTTGACGGCATTACTGAGCAGGTTCAGCAGGATCTGCCGCAGGCGGGTCACGTCGCCAAGAATGCCTGTTGGTACATCGTCTTCGAAGAGATAGGCCAGGTTGAGTCCTTTCTCTGTCGCGCGGCCAGCCACCAGGTCCAGTGCGGATTCGACGCATTCGCGCAGATCAAAAGGCTGGAATTCCAGGTCCATTCTGCCAGCTTCGATCTTACTGAAATCCAGTACATCATTAATGATGCCAAGCAGGGCATCGCCCGAATTGCGGATGGTCTCCGCATAATCTCGCTGCTCCTCGTTCAGGCTGGTATCCAGAAGCAAGCCGCTCATGCCGATCACCGCATTCATTGGAGTGCGGATCTCGTGGCTCATCATGGCAAGGAAGGAGCTTTTGGCCTCATTGGCCTGTTCAGCTGCGGCGCGAGCCTGCTGTGCCTCATCGAATAGACGGGCATTCTCAAGAGTCACGCCCATGCTTGCAGAAAGGGTTTGGAGCAGGCGTACATTATCTTCATTGAAGGCATGTGGACGATAGCCCTGGACGTCCACTGCCCCCAAAACTTTGTCGCCTACCATGATGGGCACACCCATATAAGACTCGGGATCGCTATGACCCACGGGCGCTGTCACGTATGTTGCGCTACCCTGAGCTTCCATTTCCTGCGCCGAGTGAAGTAAAAGAGGCTGGCGTAAAAGGATGACCTTGGAGGACAGTCCTTTGTTTTCGCCTAATTCCCACGCAGGCTCATTCTCATAATACTGATCATCGCAGAAGCTATAAACCAATTGCAATGTACTGCTATTGGCATTGTAGAGAATAATATCCACCACTTCCGCATTAAAAATATCGCGTATTTTTTCGCCGACGATGTATGTCACGGTTTTTACATCGAGAGTTTGCCCCATGGCGTCACCCACGCTGTTGAGGATGGCAAGTTCGGCGGCGCGCTGTTCGGTCTCTTTGAGGAGGCGCTGGGTTTCATCAAAGAGACGTGCGTTTTCGAGCGCGACACTCATTGAATTGGCGAGGGTCTGCAGCAAACCGATGTCAGCCTCGCTAAAACCATTTTCATGGCTGCTGATGAGCGCAACGACGCCAACCACCTCTTTCCCCACGGTCATGGGTACCCCAAGATAAGCCCTGGGTTGATGATCAGGGTTGAACTTGCGCGCACCCAATTTTGCCGCCTGCACTTCCAGATCTTGATTGATGATGAGCGGAGCTTTTGTGCGTATGATATGGGCCGAGAAGCCCGTGCTGAGCGGCTGGGAACTCTCGTCATAGCGCTTTCCTGTACCATCGATTACATATGGGTATTGAATTTGGTCATTGACGCGGTCATACAATGCGATGTATGCAGACTCCGCCTTGAAGATTTCCGTGATCTTATTTCCGACCAGTTCGTAGATTGCATGCATCTGGAGCTGCGACGCCAGCCCCGCCTGAACGCTGTTGATGATGGAGAGTTCCGTGGCACGTTGTTCGGTTTCCTTGAGGAGGCGTTGGGTTTCGTCAAAGAGACGTGCGTTCCGCAGGGCTACACCTACATTTGCAGCGATGGTGCTGAGCAGACGCTGGTCGTTTTCGGTGAATACATCTTCCTGTGTTGTGCTTTGTACACTGACTACACCAATGGCTTTCCCGCTCAGGAAGATCGGTACGCCGAGATAAGAACGCGCCTCTTTGCCCACGCGGGTTGCTCCCAATTCTGCACTGCGTTCATCGATTTTCCTGTTAATGAGGAGCGGCTGTCCCGTTTCAATGATTTTGCTCGTCAGTCCCTGGCCCAGGGGCAAAGGTTCGAGATGCTGGCCATATTCGTATTGAAAGTTGATGATGTGCGCAGCTTCATCCAGCAAGGCAACATAGGCAATGTCGGCCTTGAAGGTGCTGCGGATTTGTTCTCCGACGAGTCGAATGAGTGCATCCAGGTTGAGTTCGCCTGCCAGCGCGGTGCTGACAGTGTTGATCGTGGCGAATTCGGCCGCGCGTTCCTCCGCCTCTTTGAGCAGGAGTTGAGTTTCATCGAAGAGGCGCGCATTTTCGAGGGCCACGCTCATGGCATTAGCAAGGGTTTGAAGAAGACGGACATCTGATTCTGAGAAGGCATTTTCGCGTTCCACGTTTTGTAACGAAATTGCCCCATTGACTTTCCCGCCTATCATCAGCGGAACAAATGCCATGGATTTCGTTGGCTGGGTGCCTGGCAATACGACCATGCCCAGTTCTGCGCGGCGTTGTTCTGCATTTTCGTTAATGAGGGCAGTTTTCCCTGTGCGGATGAGTTGACGATGAAGTCCCGTAAAAGGAAAAGGATCTACAGGGTAGCGTTCTCCATTTTCAAGGTTGTAGGGAATATAAGTTCTTTCATTTGCATGATCGAAGATCGCAATCACTACACTTTGCGAGTCGAAGATATCGCGGATTTTATCTCCCACCAGGTCGTAAATTGCCTGCATTTTCAGTTTCGATGCGAGCCCTTCCTGCACGCTGTTGATGATCGCAAGTTCCGCATTGCGCTCCTCAGTTTCCTTGAGCAAGCGCTGGGACTCGTCGAAGAGGCGCGCATTTTCTAGCGCGACGCTCATCGCGTTTGCCATGGTTTGGAGCAGGCGCAAGTCATCGAGATTGAATGCATTTTGTTTGTAACTCTGTACGGATGCCGCGCCGATGACCTTCCCACCTGCCAGGATGGGAACCCCCAGGAACGCCTCGTTCTTATCTATTTCCTCGCCTTCTCTTGGAATCCGAACAGCGCCATACTTGAGGCTCTCTTCGCTGGTCCCAAGGAGCAGTGGTTGACGCGTATCCACAGTGACTGCGGTAAGGCTGGGGCGCGGAGCCGGACCATCGGGCAGGCGGATCAACTGGCCGCGATCCATGTAATAGGTATTGAAGACGCGGTCCTGTTCAGCGTCGTACATGCCCACACTCACTGTGTCTACTTTGAAGATCTCTTGGATCTGTTCGCCTACCAGGTCAATGATCTCCTGAAAGTTCAGTTTGCTTGCCAATCCTTGCTGGACCTTATTGATAATCGCGAGCTCGGAATTCCGCTGTCGTGTCTCTTCGATGGCGCGGGCGCGCGTCAACGCAGTCGAGATATGTTGGGCGACAAATTCCAATACCTCGACATCCCGTTCAGTATATGTAATTCCTTCTGCGTAACTTTGAACCACAAGTGCGCCTAAAGTTTTTCGGTTGCTTTTCAACGGAAGACCAATCCCATCCACCGGGATGGTTCCTACACTATCAATATCCAGTTCGCCTTTTTTACAGAGCGCATATATCTTGCTGGCGCGAAGTATGTTACCGGTGCGAATGGTATACGCCGTGCCTGTTTTGCTTCCCGAAAGTTTTATCGGATCCCAAATCCGTTTGCCTTGATCTTTTTCGTCAACGACATATTCCCAAGAGATAAAATCCGTATTTTCATCATAAAGGGCAATAAAGAAATTCTTTGCATACATCAATTTCCCCACAATCTGGTGCAGTTTCTTGTAGAAGGATTGCATATCTTTTACGGCGCTTGCAGCATCCGCGATCTGATAAAGGGCCATCTGGATTTTTAGCGCGCGCCGGTCATCGATCCTCGCAGAGACGCGTTTTCTATTTCCCGCCAAATTTCCTTTTGCAGCAGTTTTTCCGGGCGCAACATTTCTGGGAATCTTCGCCTTTGTCTTCCCCACCGTAGCGGCTTTTTTTACGGACGATGACGGACGAGCCATACCCGTTTCTCCATACCTCTAATAGATGTCAAAAGTTTACAATTTCAAGAGAACAAAGTCAATAGCCCAATCAGGATGGGAAGGCTGGAAATGACCTGAAGCTTTATGATTTCGTCAGTGCACGGATGTTTTCGACAGGCGTTTGCGGGACCAGGTCGCAGCCCGGCCAGACGGCATCCACGCCGCTTCTTTCCGCCCTGATAGCTGCCTCGCGGACTTGAGATTCGCCTCCCTGCCAGAGAACGTTGACGGGGTCGATATCCCCGAACAGCAGAGTATCTTTCAGCGCTATGCGCGACGCGGCGAGGTCATTGGTTTGGTCAACAGAGACTGCCTCGGCACCGCTCTGAGCCAACAAATGCATGGACTTGTTGGTATTCCCGCACACGGATAGCACCCGCGGTTTAGGGAGTTGCTCGATCAATTGTCTTTCGGCGCGAAATACAAACTGCTCGTACTTTGCCGGCCCGATAAATCCCGGTGAACCGCCCATGTCGTGGATCGTGATGAAGTCTGCGCCCGCGTTGCGATACACAGTTCCGACCTGCGAGAGGAAGGACGAAAGAAGAGCGAGGGCATCGAGAATGACCTGCGGCTGCTTTTTCATTTCCGTGAAAAGCGCACCCGGCTCGATCAAAAACAAAAGTAATGTATACGGTCCGGGAATCAATCCACCAATGACTGCTTTATCTCCAATGTCGTTGTTCAACTGCCCAATGGCCTCACACACCAACTTCACCCGCCCCTGGGATTGGACTCCAAAGTCTTCGCGAAGCACCGCTGTGGGGCCTGACTTTGAAGTAACTTGCAACTTCTCCAATGCGTGGAGACATTGGCCTCCGCTCTCGAATACAAACTTCTTTACGCGCGGGAATGTAGATCCGCTATTCTCGTGAAAATCAATCTCTGCCCCTAATGCTTCTGCTTCCACGACTATGTCCAGCGGCGCTACAGCGGATGGAAGTCCAGTCAATTTGACGGTGCTTGCCGCAGCGCGTGCCATCTTCTCTGCATTGCGATGAGTTTCAGAAAAGGACAATCCCTCGCGTTCCAAACCCGCCTGGGTGACATGAATCAAACCGCTAAATGCGGGCACTTTGCCAATCTTTTGCCCGGATAATAAGTTAAGAATCTCTTCGCGCATATTTTAAAACACGAAGGACACAAATGATTTCCCTTTAAAACCTTTGAGTCCTTCGTGTCCTTTGTGTTTAATTGTTCTTCACTGCCTTTGCAATTGCCGCGACGTGCTCCGGCGTGGACCCACAGCACCCGCCGACAATTTTTGCCCCAAGCGCAACATACCTTACTGCGAAGGTCGCCATGTCCTCCGGCCCCATGTCATAGACAGACTGCTCAGTCTGAATGTTCATGTGGGGAATGCCCGCGTTGGGCTTGGCCCAAATGGGGAAGTTGGGAACCGTATCCGCATACTCCTTGACGATGGTCTCCATGTTTTCCAGCGTTGTGCCGCAATTCGCACCGACGACCGTCGCACCCATCGAAGCATATTTCTTCATCACATCCTTTGGCTTGACGCCCATCATCGAGCGCACGCCGCGGTCGTAACTGAACGAGACCACGAGGGGCAAATCGGTCACGGAACGGACACCATCGAAAGCGGCAGTCGCCTCTTCAAATGCGAACATCGTTTCGATCACAAGCAAATCCACGCCACCATCTGTCAGGGCCTTGGCCTGTTCCGAAAAGGTATATTTGGCTTCTTCAACTTCAAGCGGACCATAGGGTTTGACGAGTTGGCCGATCGGCCCGATGGAACCCGCGACCAGCACTCCGTCCCGCGCGGAGGCGGCTTTACGCGCCAGTTCTGCCGCACGGATATTTACTTCAGGAGCGCGGTCCTGATACTTTGAATCCTTCATGCGCACACGCGTCCCACCGAAGGTGCAAGTCAGGATAATGTCCGAACCTGCCTCGACAAACGCGCTTTCGAGCTTGAGCAAAATATCCGGACTGTCGATCACCAGGTCTTCAGGCGGCTGACCGGGCCTCAATCCCATTTTCTGCAGATTTGAACCCGTGGCCCCATCCGCCACAAGGATTTCCCCGCCATTTAATCTCTCCAAGAATTTGTTCATTGCATATCCTCTCGTTGGTCGAGTAGGCGGTGTTCGGCCGCCGTATCGAGACCAGCAGTTTCCAGAAGAATTTTCGTTACATGGTGGTCTCGATGCGCCCCTCAGAGAGCATTTTGGGCTGCTCGACCACCGGGGTTATTTCGTCATGAATTTCTCAGCCAGCGGATCGGCCTTGCGATTCGGGATCAAATGTGCAATGTGTGGGAACGGCTCACTCATGTGCGGCAGGCTCGTTGCCAGCATATACTGATTCTGAAACTCCGGGTCAGTAGGCAGTTCAAACCGTTCCACACGGCGCGTCACCGTTTCGATCTCGCGGCGCTTCTCGATGTTCAGCAATGCAATTCGTGCACCGTCACCGGCCGCGTTGCCAACCGCATACACATTTTCCAGTGGGCAGTCGGGGATCAACCCAATTAGCATCGCCTTCTCTTTATCGATGTAGCTACCAAAGCCGCCTGCCAGAATAATTTTATCAGGTGATTGTAAATTACTGCGCTTTAACAACGTGCGCGCCGCCACGAACAGAGCGGCCTTCGCCAGTTGGATCTGTCTCACATCCTGCTGCGTAATGGGGATGTCGCGGCCGATGGATGTTTCCTGCTCCCAGGCAATGACATACTCCCAGCCACTCGCGCCCTCGCGGATCCGATTCGATTCAAGCCCGCGTTTGAATCGACCCCGAGAATCAATGATCCCTGTTCGGAATATTTCCGCCACCGCGTCGATGATGGCCGAGCCGCAAATCCCTTTGACCAGGCCCTTGAATTCTGCGTGGTCTGTATTCCATCCGTCCACGCCGATGACCTTATATTTCGGTTCGAGCGTCTTTTCATCAATAACAACGCGTTCCATCGCACCCGGCGCGGCGCGCATTCCATATTCCACGTGTGCGCCTTCGAGCGCCGGCCCGGTTGGTGTGGACGTGCATACCAATCTTTTGCTATTTCCAAGCACGAGTTCAGCATTGGTGCCAACGTCAATGATGAGCCAATTTTCTTCCTGCTTGTGCGGTTCCTCTGCAAGGATGACTCCGCTTGTATCCGCGCCGATGAAACTGGCAATCGTCGGCAGGACATGTATGTTCGCCGACGGATTAATCTGTAACCCAAGTTCTCGTGCCTTCACATCTACTGAATGATGGATGGCCGGGACGAACGGTGCGCGTCCCAAATCCTTTGGCGGAAGATTTAGTAGAAGGTGATGCATGGTTGAATTGCCAACCAGGACCATTTCGAGAATGTCATTTAGAGTGATACCCGCTGGTCGAGTAGGGCGAGCGCTATTCTCGTCAGTATCGAGACCAGACGTTTCATTCGATTGCATGTTGGCTGTCTTCACCGCCTGTTTCAATAACTTATTCAGCGTATCAATGACGGATTTATGCAATTTTGCAAGTCCGTCCTCATGCTCAATCGTGTACTGAATACGGGACATAATATCTTCACCATACACGATCTGCGGATTCATTTCTGACTCGGCTGCAAGCACTTCGCCCGTACGCAAATCACTCAGGTATAACGCAATCGTGGTCGAGCCAATATCTACTGCCGCGCCGTAGCTGTCTTCCACATATCCCGACTGGACCTGGATAACTTCCTTATCCTGCCATACGGAAACCGTCACATCCCAATTGGCGTCGCGCAAAGTTTGCGAAAGTGTGCGCAGGCAGGCGTAATCAATTTTCAGATCGGACCAGCGCGGCAAATTCTCTTCGCCGCGGCGGATCAGCCCCATCGAGGTTTCAAGCCCCTTGGCGAGACGTTCCCAGTCTGCAATCGGTCTCTCCAGATTGGGCGGTGACATCTTGACCAGATACTTCCGAATCGACGGCTTGATCTCGATCTCACGCTGCCGCGCGGACTTCCGGATGATTTGCTTGTTCCCGCGGCTCTCCTCGGGCACGTTGATCAGCACGTCGCCGCGGATTTTTGCCTGACACGAGAGGCGGACCTGCCCGATCTCCCAGCCTTTGGACTGCAGGAGTTTTGGTCTGCGCTTGAGATAGGCCTCTTCACTGGCTCCCACCGGAGACAGGTTTTCCCGTTTGGAGTCGATGTTATATCTCTCGAAGCGGCCTTCTTCCACTAAGACCATGCACTTGCCGCAGGTAGCGTTTTCCGCGCAGATGGATTCGATCTCCACGCCCAGTTCACGTGCAGCCTCACGAACGGACTTGCCTTCCTCCACTTGTCCGCGGCGGCCGGAGGGTTGGAGGATGATAGTGTGTTTTGTCATGGAATGATTGTTTTATGCACGATTATAGATATGATTTAAAAAGGACGACAGACAACGGACCACAGACTGCCTCTTGCTGTCGTCCATGGTCTGTTGTCTATCGTCCATTCCGTCGCGGAATCTCTATTTTCGCGAACTCAGCTTCAAGGTCCGCGAGAAGCGATGCGGCGATCTCTTCAGGCTTGCCGTCGCGTTCTATCCAGTCGCTGCGCCGGTACTGCGCGGAATAATCATTAGCCGAAGTCAATCCCTCGGCCATTGCGTAGGAGTCAATTGCGTTTTGGATTTTCTGGGAGAGTTGTTTCTTGATCGTGCGTCCATCACCTTCGACGGTGATGGAGGAGGGGATATGTTTCCAGTAAAAGATACGATATTTTGCCATAGCATCCTGTTTTCGGGCTTCTTACAGTGACTTCGTAAACGGCTAAATTATATATAATTTTTAGAATTGTAAGGGATGTCAGGCAAATTGGCAATGGAAGGCATCCTTATAAGGGCGCGGATTACGATGGACTATGGATGTCCAAAACTCAGGTCCGACCCGGATAGGCGCGCCAGGATAGGGGATGTAGCAAAGAAATCTTTGATGCCCGTTTATTCCTCTTCCTCCTGTTTCCCGTAGACTTTTGCCACGGCGGCCTCGATTTGCTCAGGCGTGTGGCTTTCACAGGCCACCAATGGACGATGGCTGTGTTCGACCAGCCTTCCCCCGCTGCTCATCACCTTGGCATCGATATATTTGCCTTGCCCATCGTAAACGACATACATCTCGTAAAGCTTTCCACAAACGATGCATCCGTGCATTTCGCCTTTGGTATATTTTTCAGCCATGGTTTCTCCATTTCTAAAATTCTTGCCATATTTTCATTCTGAGCACTTCGACTACGGCTTCTACTTGCAATCGGCCTCCGCTCTCCCTTGGATAACATGAACCGCGTCGCTTGATTAATGATGAAAATCTGGTATCTTTATATTACCCTGAAATAGACCTGCAGGCCAAGAGGGGATAAACCGCCCGGGTGCAACAACATCGACGCCCCATCGTTAAACAATTTATCCACGCTTATATCCCTGCTCCAAGGGACAGTGAGAGAGAAATGACTTTCGAGCGAGAATTTCCTGGCCCAAACTATGCATACATCCTCGACCTTTACGACCAGTATCGGGAACAACCTGATAGCGTAGACGAGGCGACTCGCAAGTATTTTGATCAACAGAGACCTGAAGGTTTCTCGGGTGTCGATCTTCAGAAGCTGATCTGTGTGGTCAACCTGACGCAGGCGATCCGCTCGCACGGCTATCTGGCTGCCCGGCTTGATCCATTGGGCACGCCGCCGGTAGACGACCCCATGTTGACCCTGGAGTTCTACCAACTGCAAGAAGATGATCTGAAGGCTCTGCCAGCAAGCATAGTGAACTCAGCCGAGGCAAGGGGGGGAGATGCTCTTCAAGCGATCAAAGCCTTACAGACAATTTACTCTGGAACAATTGGATATGATTACGGTCATATCCGCAGCCCCGAAGAGCGGGAGTGGTTGACCGAAGCTGCGGAGTCGGGTCAATTTCGAAATCCCAGGCAAACCGATGGAACGAAATTACTGGAACGTCTCACAGAAGTGGAGGCCTTTGAAGTTTTTCTGCACCGTTTATATCCGGGAAAGACGCGGTTTTCCATTGAGGGCGTCGACATGCTGGTTCCGATGCTGGATGAGATCATCGGTTCCGCCGCGCGATCCGGCATTTGCGCCATACTTCTGGGCATGGCTCATCGGGGCCGACTGAACGTGCTGGCGCACATCCTGCGCAAGCCTTATGAGCAGATCCTTGCAGAGTTCCGTGACCCGAAGGGCCGCTCAACAACCTGGGATGAATTCGGCTGGACCGGGGACGTGAAGTATCACCTGGGTGCGTACAAACTGCCCATGAAGGATAAAAGCATCGATTCGGTCATCCGGATGCCCGCCAACCCCAGTCACCTCGAACATATTGACCCGGTCATTCTGGGGATGGCGCGCGCGGCGGATACA
>JAKOVF010000171.1 GCA_029782225.1 Chloroflexota bacterium
TCACGGCTTGTTCGTCCACGGGCAATACAACAGCCGCAACTCAGGAAGTTGTCCCAACCGTCATAGCAGACACCAGAATTATCGCGGAAGGACGCCTTGAACCGGTCCACTATGCAGAGATCGCGTTCAGCGCGGGCGGCGTGGTCAATGAAGTGCTGGTCAAAGAGGGCCAGCAGGTCGAGAAGGGCCAGCCCCTGGTCCACCTCGGCAACAGTGAGTCAGCGCGTGCATCGGTGGCCCAGGCGCAGGAAGCCCTGATCATGGCGGAACGCGCTTTCAGTTCCGCACAGGCCGATGCCCTGAAGAACCTGGGAGATGCCTACGAGGCGGTCCGCATCGCGCAGTTGAATCTCGACAACTACGATATCCCAAGCTACCTGGAAGGCGGCACGCCCGCAGAAGGTGTGACTAAGATGTATGCAGAGCTGGAAGCGGCGCGCAAGGCCTATGAACCGTATCGCTATCAGGGTGAAAACGACCAGACCCGGAAAGAATACAAGAAACGCCTCGAGGATGCCCGCGACCGGTTAAACAAAGCCATTCGTTGGGCAAGGTTGGAAGCAGAACTGGCCCAGGCGCAGTCCGAGCTTGATAGTGCAGAAGCTGAATTCACCTCCGCGGCAAGCGGATCACAGGTTCAATCACTGGCACAGGCAAGATATGAAACCGCGCAGGCCAATCTCCTGGCAGCAAAGGCTGCGCTGAGTAATGTAGAAATCGTCGCACCGTTCAACGGTACCGTGGCTGAACTGAATGCGAAAGAAGGCGCATCGATCAACCCCGGAGAGATCGCGATCAAAGTGGCGGATTTTTCAAGCTGGATCGTCACCACAACTGACCTGACCGAGATCGACGTGGTGAACCTGGCCGAAAAGCAACCGGCAACTGTCACGCTGGACGCCATCCCTGGACTTGAATTGAAGGGCAACATCCTTTCGATCGGCCAAAGCTTCTCGAAGAACCAGGGCGATGTTGTTTATGAGGTCACTATTGCGCTGGCCGACAAGAATCCATTGATGCGCTGGGGCATGACCACCAGCGTGGCATTCGAGAATCAGGATTAAGTTTCTCTCCTCCTTATCCCTGCTGCCCTCACAGAGTGTGAGGGCAGCAACGGGAAGAGAAGTCGAGCCGGAGGCATATTATGTCTGTATTATCTGAGAATCAAATCGCCACCCCAAGGAATGGCA
>JAKOVF010000196.1 GCA_029782225.1 Chloroflexota bacterium
GTGACGTAATAGCGGCGCGCGCCGGTCCAGTTTCCATCGCCTTGAAATGCGCCAGAGAAGCGGTCGATCTGTGCGACGATCTTTACGCGGTCACTGGAACCAACCCGTTCCGCTTCATTCAGATCCACGAAGATGTCCTTTTCAAGGATCTCATCGTCGGCATCCTGATACAGCATGACCGTCCACGTCTGGCCTGAACCCGAAGCAGCCACGGGCGGCGTGAAGTTCGACTCAGGTGCAGATGAAAAGTCAGGTTGTCCCGGTTGCTGAAATGCGGGTTCCTGAGTTGACGACTGGTCTGCTCCCCCGCCTGTCAGATCGATTTGACCATTCGAGAAGAAATACACTGCCGCAATGATGAGCAGCACAAGGATAGAGCCGCAGCCGCCGATCTGTTTGCCGCGTGAGGGAAATCCGCCGGACGGACCCTGCAAACCTCCCCCGGAAGGAAACCCGCCTCCACCCTGACCTCCGCCTGTTTCCCGCTGAGGAGCCTCTGCCCGCCCCGTAGGAGGCGCCCCTTTACGGCGACGTCCAGCTTCTATATCGTCATGCTGAGTCATTTTCGTTCTCCTTTTGCTTACTTTCTTGTCAAAACGATTTCACATGTATACTGATCCAAAGCAAGTGAAAATTCGAACTTCTGATTCATTATAATACTTCCTGATTGGATAAATTTCCCTCGCACTCAATTCCATATTGATGCCACAAATATAAAAGGTGACAGTCATCCTCCCCCTTCTTCCAGTTGACCAAACTCGCGCACGGGGGCACAATGGGGGAGCGATCTTCAATCACTGGTTTCGACTTACCATTTATCACTTTCGCAGGAGTTTCCCATGCACGGCTACGGCTGGTTCAATTACATACGCTCGGGCGACCAAAAGCCCAGGGTAACCAAAGAGCTTTTATTGCGTGTACTCAACTACGCAAAACCTTACTGGTGGCACATCGGCGGGATGCTGGTGACCATTCTGGCGACGACAGGCCTGGCCATCGTCACGCCATTGATATTCAGGCAGCTGATTGACAAAGTCCTGCCCTCGAAAAATGTCCACCAATTAACGCTCTACGCGCTCGCGCTTCTCCTTGTGCCGATCATCAACGGCGGCATCAGCGTGGTCCAACGCAGGCTCAACGCGACCGTTGGTGAAGGCGTGATCTACGATCTGCGCTCGTCGCTGTTTGCACGGCTCCAGCGCATGTCTCTGCGGTTTTTTACCAACACCAAGGTTGGGGAATTGATGTCCCGTCTGAACAATGACGTGGTCGGCGCGCAGGACGCGATCAGCAACACCATTGTCGGCATCGTGACTAACATTGTAGAAGCGGTTGCGATTCTAATAGTCATGCTTTCGCTTGAATGGCGGCTGACCCTCGCCAGCCTGGTCATTCTGCCGCTGTTCATTCTCTTCGCCCAGCGGCTCGGCGTCGTGTTGCGGGACATTGCCCGTAGAGCCATGGAACTGAACGCGCAGATGAACGCGCATATGAACGAAACCCTTAACATCGGCGGCGCGCTGCTGGTCAAGTTGTTTGGACGCGCCCACGAGGAAGAGTCCCGTTTTCGTGACCGCGCCGCGGGGGTGCGCGACATTGGCATCCGACGCGCGGTGATGGGCTCCGGATTCTTTGTCATGCTTGGCCTGGTCGGCGCGGTGGGCACGGCGCTGGTCTACGGTCTTGGAGGCTATTACGTGATCACGGGCGCGTTCACCATCGGCACCATTGTCGCCTTCGGTTCGTATCTCGACCAGCTCTATGGCGCGCTGCAGGGGCTAGCGGGTGCGCCGGTCTCATTTTCAACCAGCATGGTTTCTTTCGAACGCGTCTTTGAAGTCATTGACCTCCCGGAAGACATTGCTGAGAAAAAGGATGCGATTGTCCTGCATGATGTAAAAGGCGAACTCGAATTTGATGATGTCACGTTCAACTATCAGCTCGACGAATCCAAGCTGCTCAAGGATGTCAAACGTTACGGACGGATGGAGGACGTGGGCGCGGTCTTGTCGTTGGCTGGAAAATCGACAACAGACGATGGACGACAGACAACGGCCAAGGGGAAGAATGGTCAGTCGCCTGTGGTCGGTGGTCAAGATGCAAGCGCATCCTCCGACGGGGAGTCTGAATCGACATCCCAGGCACGCGAGGTCGCCCTGGAGGGAGTCTCCTTTATCGCGCGGCCCGGACAGTTGGTCGCGTTGGTCGGTCCTTCCGGCGCCGGCAAAACGACCATGACCTATCTCATCCCGCGCCTGTATGATCCCACCAGCGGCGTCATCCGCATTGACGGGCATGACCTGCGCGACGTGACGCTCGATTCGCTTTCGTCCGCCATCGGCATGGTGACGCAGGAGAACTATCTCTTCCACGATACCATCCGCACGAACTTAACCTACGCCAAAATGGACGCGACGCAGGCCGAGATCGAAAATGCTGCGCGTGCTGCCAACATCCATCAGTTCATCATGGACCTGCATGACGGCTACGATACGATAGTAGGCGAGCGCGGTTATCGTCTCAGCGGCGGCGAAAAGCAGCGCATTGCCCTGGCCCGCGTGATTTTGAAAGACCCACGCATCCTTGTCCTCGATGAAGCCACCAGCCACCTCGACAGCGAATCCGAATCCCTGATCCAGGACGCCCTGAAGCGCGTCATGGCCGGGCGGACGAGCATTGTCATTGCTCATCGCCTGAGCACCATACTTGCCGCTGATCTAATTCTAGTGATGGATCGGGGAAGA
>JAKOVF010000207.1 GCA_029782225.1 Chloroflexota bacterium
GGGGGAGGTTTCGAGCTTTCAAAGAAGCCCGGAAGCGAGGTGCACGATGAATTTGTCCTTTTATCCGACCAATGGGACCGCGGCTCAAACAACGCCGGCGGCATCGAAGGCGGCGTAACAAACGGTCAGGACATCCTAGTTCGCGTGGCCTTAAAGCCCATCCCCACGCTTAAAAAGCCACTTCACACCTTTGACGTCCAAACCAAGCAGGGCGCCACTGCCCACGTGGAAAGAGGAGATGTCTGCGTCGTGCCGGCTGCCTGCGTCGTAGGAGAGGCCATGACGTCGCTGGCGCTTGCGCAAGCCATATGCGAGCAGTTTGGCGGCGACAGGATGGAAGACCTGAAAGGTCGTCTCAAAGAACATATAGAACGGACAAGGAGGATGCTTCATGCATAATGTGACGGCAACCCAAACGGTTGAAACGATAAAAAAAGATAAACCGGATCTAAAGGGGACTTCATTCAGGTTGTACCTCGGGGGATTCATGGCCGCCGGCAAGACCTCCGTGGGAAGCAAGCTATCGGAGCTAACGGGATTGCCCTTCCTGGACACCGACGACCTGATAGAGGCCATGGCAGGCATGAGCATTGCAGAAATATTTGCCACCTGCGGCGAAGGCCATTTTCGCGAGCTTGAAAGGCGCGTGCTCGACGAGACCTTCAAGCTCAAAAACGTCATAGTAGGCCTGGGTGGAGGCGTGCTCGTCAACCCCGAAAACAAGGCAAAGATAATGGCAAACGGCACCCTGATAATGCTGGATGCAGCCGTGAACACCATAATAAAGCGCGCATCAAACCAACCTGGCAAAAGGCCGCTTTTAAGGGAAGACAACGTAGCCGAGCTGTTGAACAAGCGGCGCGATGCCTACAAGGACGCGCATTTTCGCGTGTCGACCGACGAGATCTTAGTCGACGAGGTGGCTTCGCTCATAGTACAGGGCCTCGGTCTTGATGTGGCCAAAGACATGCCAAAGACAAGATGTGAGACCTTGCAGGTAAGGACGAAGGGCGCGAGCTATCCCGTGATCGTTGGAAGAGGAGTACTCACCTCGGATAAGGCATTAAATGACACCCTTGAGGCATTCCTTGGCATTCACAGCGGAAAGCCCTTCATAATAAGCGATCCCATTACGTTTACGATGTTTGCAAGGAAGATCAAAGAGGCTTCGGGCTTTCACCTCCTCCCACGAGGCGAGGAAGGAAAGACCCTGCGCCAGGTTTCGGCCATCTACGAAAAGTTGAGCCAGTGCGGAGTGGACAGGAAGGGCTTAATTCTTGCCGTAGGCGGAGGCTGCGTGGGAGATGCGGCGGGCTTTGCCGCCTCCACATGGATGCGGGGCATAGATATCGTACATATCCCCACCACCCTCATCGCGCAGGTGGACAGCTCCATCGGGGGAAAGACGGCCGTAAACCTGCCTGAGGGCAAAAACCTCGTAGGCACGTTTCACCAGCCCTGCTGCGTCATCGTCGACGTCAATTGTCTCCTGAGCCTCCCCGACGAGGAGTTCAGGCAGGGGATGGCAGAAGTCATAAAATACGGCCTCGGAGAGGACCGCGAGTTTTTCCGCTGGCTTTCGGATAACAGAAGATCGATCCTTGAAAGGGATCCGGATACATTGCTTGAAATGGTAAAACGATGTATCGAGCTCAAGGCCTCGATCGTCAAAGAAGACGAAAAGGAAACATCCGGCGCAAGGACGCGCCTGAACTTGGGCCATACCGTGGCTCACGGTTTGGAGGCATCTTCGGGCTACAGCAAAATAAAGCACGGAGACGCCGTGGCCATCGGATTGGTCGTCGCCGCTCGCATGGCCGTCATGCTCAACCTATGCCGCGACGAGACCTTAGCCGAACTGCTCGAACTGCTCGAGTTCTTCGGCCTGCCAGTCAGACCCGACAGGCCCTTCGATGAAGTCGTCGCCTATCTGATGAAGGACAAAAAATTCGTGGGCGGAAGGCCCACGATGGTACTTCCCACTGAAGGCGGAAAATGTAAGGTCCTTCAAACCTCGTTAGAGCTTTTAGGGGACGCCTACCGCGCAACGACGCGCTAAACCAAGAGGGCAGCTTACACCCTTTTGATCTGCGGGTAG
>JAKOVF010000210.1 GCA_029782225.1 Chloroflexota bacterium
CAAACCCGCAAACGGCTTCCAGCCGAAAATGGAGATGCTCGCCAAGAGGTCAATGACCGTGTTCCATACCTGAGCTATGAACTTGACTATCGGGAGCAAGATGTTGTCCAAGAGGACAACGAATGGCTTCATTACCTTGTTGAGGATTTCCATCGCAAGGGCGAAGGATTCGGTTTCCATAATCAGCGTCAAGAGCGCATCCAGCCAGTTCCCGGAGATGATCGCCTTGCCCAAGCTCATGCGACTCTTGCCAGCGTTCCAAACTGCATCGATGAACCTGTTCATCGGCTCATCTAGCTGGTCTAGCTTCTCATTGAGTCCAGCAGCCAACCTCGCCATAAACCCGTGGGCTTGCTCTTCTGGGCTCGCGCCGCCGCCCATCAGGGCGTCGAGTTCTTCCTGGAATTCATCCAGTTTGAAGAGGGCTTCTTCAGCCTGCCCAATCAGGTCGGTCATCCATGTCAAGGCTTGCTCGATAGGTCCTCGAATTTCCTCCGGCACTTTTTCCCAGATGGTCGAGAAGAGTTCTCTGATCTTCTCAAGCGCCGTGGTGAGCTTCGATTTACCCTCATCTAGGCCCTCGACAACGCCCTCAGTCCACGCCTCCATGATGGCTGCGCCGCCCTCGTCTATATCGGAGAGTGGACCTTCCGGTGGAGGAGACTGGCCAACGAGATAATCCGCCACACTTTGGGCGATAAACGCCGCCATGTCCCGGACATCCCCGGCCATGTCGTATCCAGCCTGCACCCAAGCTTCGAGGGCGTTGGTCATGCCGTCATAAAGGATGTTGGCGAGTGATTGCCCCTCTGAGCCTTCCATCCACTCAACAACACCGGCAGTGTATGCCTGCATGCCGTCAATGGCGGTGCCTCGGTTGTAGCCCTCTATTGCGAGACGCAAATCTCCACCGTGCACTTGATATCGATCCAGGAAGTAGGACACCATCATGGCAATGTTGGTGTCTAGATCCTCTAACACTGATTCGTCGTAGGTTTCTGCCGGCAGGCCCCAGAGCCTGGTCCAAATATCCTTCCCGGTGCCCGGCATAATCTGGCCGATGCCGTATTCACCGGCACTGCCTCTAATTATATCTCCTGTTTCGGGGTGGGTGTGAGCATACCCGCCGTGGCCCCTGGTCTCCCAGTAGGCAATTCCGAGGAGGGCCAATGCTTGCTCCATAGTGCCGCCTTGCCTCAGGGTTTCCGCCACTATTAAGGCTTGTTTGTCCAACTTCGATAGTTCCCCAGTCAAGCGTTCTACATCGTCCGCTGTTTCTTCAATCGCTTCAACGGTTTCTCCCGCTGCCTCGGTTACTTTTTCGAGGTCGTCGGTAACATAACCCATCGCCTCTTTCCACTCTGGAAAAGACAACAGACCTTCGGGCTGATTTCCGGTAAGCTGCCACCACAATTTTTGGAGCCAGTTCATATCCTTGGTGGCTTCGTCAATCAAAGCCTGTCTGTACTGCTCGTATTCTTCAAGGAGCTTCGTGTGCTCAGGTGGGACACCGAGGAATTCGGACCACGCGTCCGCCCATCCTTCGATCTTCTCGCCCAATTTGAGGCTCAACGTTAGATTAAACCCTATCAATGCTCCGTTGGGACCAAACACAGCTCCACCAATGGCACCCACCAGAGCAGCCACAAGGGTGTTTCGCACAAACGCCTCATAGCTGCCCTCAGCCTGGGCCTCCAACAACTGTATGCCAACAGTCAAGAGCCCGATTGCAAGGGGTATGCCGCCGATGCCTAGTTTGCCGGCAGAGTTTCCGAAGATGCTGCCGATTGCAGTCAAGATCCACGATGCTGCACCGCTAGCCAACTGCAGGCTCAAGGCAATGGCTACGCCTGCGTTCCAGATGTCGCTCGTGATATTCCAAAAATCAGACCAATCTCCTGTTTCAAAACCTTTTTTGATGGCGTCAAACCATCTTCCGCCAACATCAAGGGTCCAGTTCCAAACGGTGGATACAGTCTTGCCAAACCAAGGAGCCGCTACGTCTTTTATCCAAGTTATAAACTCACCGACTTTGCCGGTCGTCCAGTCCCAGGCCGTGCTAACAGTACCGGCAATCCATGGCCAAGCCGTCTCCTTGATCCATTCAATGAACTCTGACACTGTTCCCTCGGCCCAGTCCCATGTTGTCTCCACAGTGTCATTTATCCAAGGCCAAGCCGTATCCTTGATCCATTCAATGAACTTTGACACTGTTCCCTCGGCCCAGTCCCATGTTGTCTCCACAGTGTCATTTATCCAAGGCCAGGCTGTTTCTAGCAACCACTCCAGGAACTTCGACAGAATCTTTGTGGTCCAGTTCCAAATGGTCTCAATGGTCTGATGGCCCCACTCGATGATGGCATCGATAACGGGCTCGATCTTTGCCCATGCGTTTTCAACCGCCGTGCGTATACCTAACC
>JAKOVF010000212.1 GCA_029782225.1 Chloroflexota bacterium
GCCTGTTCCTCCCAGCTTTGCTCCTGAGTCTTCGGTGCTCCGTACCGAGGCATGAAGTCTGACGGTTCATAGGGCTTGCGCCGGCGCTTCGGGTCTCGGTAGCTGTTGGCTATCGTTGACGCGATGAGCCCCGCCCGCCAGTCCTCGACCTCAGTGCCCCAGGGCTCCAGTGAGAAGAACGCCATCCACTCCGTCAACTCCCGCGACGACATGCGCCGCAGGAGCTCCCCAACAGGCATACCAAGGGCCAACGCCAACCGAAAGACGAATCTCCGTGTTGGATTGGCCCTCAGTTTCCCGCCAATTCCTCAACATCCTCGGGGCGCAGACCAGAAAGCCGTTGCGCAACCTCAAAAATACGGTTCAGCGCCACTGCTGACTTGCGGCCCAGCAGCTCCACATCCTCGTCTTTGAACAGCCGCTTACCCTCTTCGTCGACGACACAAAGGGTAACGAGTTTCGCCCGAATGTTTCGCAGGTTCACCCGAGTATCCTTGCCGCGGGTCTCCACGATGGACTGTTCGAATTGGTCCCGTTCGGCACCGGTGAGGCCGCGGACACGGACCCAGGCTTGCCACTCCTCAACATAGACCTCCTCCACCGGGAGGTCCTTGATGTTCAGGATTTCATCGCGGCTCAGGAACCGCTTATTCGTCATCATTACTTTACTTTGCCTCCCCACACATGGTATAATTTTTCTCGGGTGATGGACATGCGCAAGTGGACAGCTGATGAGATTACAGTTCTGAAGCGAGACTATCCCACCGTTCCAACATCTGATTTGGCACAGCGTCTCAACCGCTCTGAAAGGGCGGTGCAAGTCAAGGCTGCCAGACTAGGACTCAGAAAAATCGGTAGGCCTGGGTTCCGCCCGTCCGAGTCCAGGTTCAGATATGAACGCAAAGGGGACACTTTGTTGCCTCTGACGAAGGAGAAGGCATACGCGGTCGGTTTCATCCTCGCTGATGGCTGGGTCGGGGCCGACCGAGTTCGGATCTCGAACAAGAATGCCATCATCCTTGCCAAAGTCAGGAATATCTTGGGCTTCTCTCACACATTGAAACTCGAACGCAAGGGCCCGCATGACATCTTCACCGTGACCATCTGCGACAAGAGGTTGGCCACGGAACTGCGCTCACTCGGAATTCCGCATGACAAGAGCTGGACGGCCACGCTGCCCCTGATTCCCGATGATCTGTTCGGTCACTTCCTGCGCGGCTACTTCGACGGTGACGGTAACGCACGGTACACGTACCACGGCGGGTTGCAAGTCAGGTTTGTAAGCGGTTCCCGCGTCCTTCTCCTGGAGCTGGCGGAGCGCATCCATCAACTTCTTGGTCTGCATGTTCCTCCGGTAACCCATGACCGCGGCAGACCGAACGCAAACCGCCTGTGCTATGCCGGTGAAGCCGCAGCGTTGATTGGCGAGTACATGTATCGAGATGCCGGCGACCTCTTTATCCCGAGGAAGCGCCAGCCGTTCATTCAGTACGCATCCCGTCCGACTAAACGTAAGCTCACGCGCGCTGACGCTGAAGAAATCCGGCGCCTGGCCGCAAGCGGCATGCCTGCGGCCAGGATCGCCGAACGCTTTTCTGTATCCATCTCCTTGATCCGGCTCATCATTGCCGGAAAGAGATGGTCAAATGATAACGTCACGGCGTGATTTGCCCGAACTGATACACGCCCGTCAGCGTGATCGTCACCTGTGCCTGCACTACGTCGCCGGAGCTGATCTCCTGCGGCTGGTAGGCAGTAACGATGCCCGTGAAGGTCCAACCCCAATCGTTGGGCAGCTTGATACGGTACTGCTTGGGCGCGGCGTCTCGAAAGTCTTGCTCCAACGCCAGGTGCCCCTCGTTCGTCGGGTCGAAATTCAACGTGACTACGACCTCGCCGGCGTCGATGAGCCCAGCCAGCTTCTTCCGGACGTCCCCTGGTGGGTCCAACTCATCGACCTCCGCCACCTCGCGCTCTGGCTGCGGTGGCTGAATCGAGGCGATCTGGGCGATCTCCGTAAACAGCGTACCGTCCTCCGAACGATAGAACTTAGTCCTCAGACCGGTGATCTCAGCCATCCTGATCTATACCCCCTTGTGCTCAATGATCACATCCACATGGTGATGGGTGTGTCCGGTTTCCTCTTGGTAGATGGGCAATGAGTTAACAACGCGACAGGCGATGATGAACAGGCCGTACACATCACCTGCAAACCGCTCCAT
>JAKOVF010000214.1 GCA_029782225.1 Chloroflexota bacterium
GGACAATACAGGCATCGTGACAGGCAAGGACGGCGATCTGGTTGACAGCCGACAGCTTTTGAGTAAGGCGAATATCCCGCTGCCTGATGCTGATCATATTGCTCCACATGCGGTCAAGTTCTATGCAGGCCAGAAGAAGCTGCAAAAGACCAAGAGGGTCAACGACTTCGAAGACCTGCGCTTCGGAGCGTATGGCGGCGGCGGCAGCGGTTCGGGCGATGTGGTCGGCCCCGCGTCGGCAACGGACGGAAACCTTGCAGTCTTTGACGGAACAACTGGTAAATTAATCAAGGACGGCGGCGCACCGTTTGACCTTGCGACAACCATTCACGCCAGCACGGGACAAGCGGAAGGCGAGGCTGAGGACGAGTTTGTTGCAAGAAAGTCAGACGGAAGTCTTGCCAAGATGCTATGGGAAGACATCCTTATTTCAATTAATTCTTATTTTGCGTCCTCCTTCGCACCATATACAGACGGAGTGACCAACGGCAACGCCCACGATCACAACGGCGGCGACGGGGCACAGATTGCATATTCAACGCTTAGTGGTCTTCCGACTATTACCAATCCCCCTGCCACTACCGCATCCAATGATGTACAGGTCGGAGATGGCGCGGGGGCGTGGATAAAAAAGACGCTGGCCGAGTTCAAAACTATTTTAGGATTAGGCGCGGCGGCGTTTTTGAATGTTGGAACAACGGCGGGGACCGTTGCGGCTGGCGATGATTCGAGATTTACCGACGCCCGCACTCCCACCGCGCACGCGACCAGCCACAAAAGCGGCGGGGCAGACTCCATCAAGCTGGACGAGTTGGCCGCCCCGACCGACGTAACCACCCTGAACGCCAGTACGACCGCACACGGGCTTTTGCCAAAGGCAACCGCTCCCGCGGCGGGGCTTATCAACGTGCTAGGGATTGTCAACGGAGAAACGGCGTGGAGCGCAAAAACGCTGGACGGCTGGGTTCCTGCTGGAGTGACATGGACGAGGACGGGCAACCACACGTTTACCGTGACTGGCGATGTAACTTCGACCTATGTGCGAGGAACAAAGGTCAGATACAAGGACGGCGGAAGCTACGAGTATGGCATCGTGCGCTCGTCGGCCTACAGTTCCCCGAACACGACGATCACCCTGATCGCTAATAATGACTATGCAATGGCCGCAGCGACCATCACGGATAACTATATTTCGTATGGAACGCCGTCCGATTTCCCGCAGTCGTTTACATACACCCCGACCTATTCAGGTTCGAGCGGCGGGACGCCAACGGTCACGACCAACTCCGCGAAGTATGTCCCCTTGTCTGTTGGCGCAATCGGCCTATTCGTGGACTGCACGATCACGAACGTCTTAACGGCGACGGGGACGCTGAAAATCTCCTATCCGTGGACGGGCAGCATCGGGTCTGGTTCAGGACGCGAGAACGCCACCACTGGAAACATGCTGCAAACCCAGGTCCAGAGCGGAACCGTTGCGCTTTTCACCTATAACAATGGAGTCGTCCTTACCAATAACTACAGACCCATCATCGGGTGTGTAATTGATTTCACAGGATAAAACATGAAAACAAAAACCAAGATTCTTGTCACCCTTTTATCAATCTTTGTAATCCTTGCGGGAATGATGGACATGCCCGCCAACACCTACACCCCCACAGGCAACACATCCGCCACTCGCTTCGGCTATGAATTGCCTGGCTACATGGACGGCC
>JAKOVF010000417.1 GCA_029782225.1 Chloroflexota bacterium
CGCGGCCAGCCCAGCGGCCAGCACGCTCATCATCGTTCACACCAATTGCAATCGTGCAGGGCGCACAACCGATGCTGCGATAGCCTTTCTCCAACAACGGATGTGACGGCAGGCCGTGTTCTTTCATATATCTTTCAACATCCACCTTTGTCCAATTCAGGAGCGGGTTGATCTTCAGCAGGCCATCCTCCTGCAATTCCAGGATTTTTGCATGCGCCCGCACCGAGGTCTGGTCCCGGCGGATGCCTGAGATCCAGGCCTTCAAATCCTTCAACGCCTGCTGCATCGGCTGGACTTTATGCAGGTAGCAGCACAGGTTCGGGTCCTCCACGGGAAGCGTGCGAGTATGCTGGCGGGCGAAGGCATCCCAGCGTGTGTCACGGTACAGGTCAATGACATTGATATGCCATTCCGACGCAATCTGCTCACGAAAGATCAGCGTTTCCCAGAAATGATAACCTGTATCGAGAAAAAACACGGGGAGTCCGCGTTTGACGCGGGTTGCCATGTGTAAGAGCGGCATGGACTGGGTTTGGAAGGACGAACTCAGGGCAATTTCCGGCCAGAATGTATCCACCGCCCAACCGATAATTTCCTGCGGCGGCTTGCTCTCGAATTCCCGGGCAAGACTCTCGATCTGAGCTACCGATAACATGCCGAGATTATAATCAAATTATGGATTCTGACACTGCCGTCAAGCTAATTGCACTCAACCGGGATTTCTATGACCGTTTCGGCGAATCCTTTTCGGCCACACGTCAGCGCTTGCAGCCGGGGGTGAAGCGGATTCTCGAATCGTTCAGAGGGGATGAAAACATCCTGGATCTGGGATGCGGCAACGGGGAATTCGCGCGGGCTCTGGCAGAACGCGGTCATCGCGGCTCGTATCTTGGCCTGGACTTTAGCCTGCCGCTGCTGCGAGAGGCAGATTCGCAGCTGAAAGATTTCCCTGCCAAATTTCTGGAAGCCGACCTGACGAAGTTATCAACAATCAGGGGCCAGTTACTGATGACCGATCACTGGTCACTGATTACTGCATTTGCGGTTTTGCATCACATCCCGACCAACAAGCTGCGCCTGGATATTTTGAACACCGTCCACGAGTTGCTCATCCCGGGCGGCAGATTCATTTTGTCCAACTGGCAGTTTCTGAACAGCGAAAAACTCAAAGCGAGGATTCAACCCTGGGACGCCGCGGCAGTCTCAGCATCCGAAGTGGATGCGGGGGATTATCTGCTCGACTGGCGGAATGGCGGCGAGGGCCTGCGGTACGCGCATAATTTCACCGCGGAGGAACTGTCCGCTCTGGCAAAGCAGGCCGGGTTCCAGGTTGTCGATTCGTTCTTGTCTGACGGTGAAGGGGGAAAGCTGGGGCTATATCAGGAATGGAGTCGGGGCTAAGCTACTTCACGACGGCCGCAGTCCGGCTTTAACCCTGCAACCACGAAGTGCTTTGTTACGGCATCCCTGTTGCGAAATAGACCTGACCATCGATAGCCAGATATAACACGTGGTTCGGCGCGACCGCTATGGCGTCCACTGGCCCGGACGGGACAGGGCTGGATGTGCCGATGGTGGCCGGTTTCATCTGGTTTTGCAGCTCAAAGGAACGCGGCGTGATGCGGAATACGGCCTGGTCATCTGCACTCAATAGCAGCAGAGACGTATCCGGGGGCGCGCTGACAGCGATCTGCGTGATGTGGGCTGTTCCAAAGAGGTCGGTATCCTGGTAGGCCGGGAACGGATTGGTCAACGTGACTGGATCCGTACACTGCGTAGGCTTGGTCTCGATTCGGCTGTAGGAACAGTTTGAAAGATGCCCATCGGAATGCAGCATGTAAAGCTCATCCCCTACCACGAGCAGATCGATCACATCCTGCTTCTCAGGCGTCTGGCCGCCAAAGAAGAAATAAGGTCGGTCTATAAAAGTGCCGTCTTTGCCGGTATAGACCCAGACCGCGCGCGATAGCGCATCCAACACATACAGGTTGCCGCTGTCCATGACAAAGGCAGTGACCCGGTTCCAGTTCGTGTCCGGCGGCGGGAGAGGAATGGCCTGCGCCACCTGATTGGGCGCACAGTACAGCAAATTGCCAGCCGCATCAATCCCAAGGACTGTGGCATTGATGGAGTTCAAGGTTGGCATCGCCAAGATATCCACCAACGGGCCGACGGTATATCCACCGTAGACGCCAGGCGCGCAGCTAAAGCTCGTATCGATCTGAAAGCCGCGTCCATTCGTGAACTCAGCCCGCAGCACGGCCCCGGTCTCTGCATTGAGCAGGTATAAGTCTGTTTCGCTGGCGGCCATACGGCTGACCGTGATTCCCAGATTGGTACTGAAGGCAGGTGAGAACTGCAGGCGTAGAATGCCAAGCAGCGTGTCGCGCTTCTCTTCTGCCTCTGCCCGGATCTGGATTGTCTCAGACGTCTTCCGTACGGACTCTGCACGCTCGACATCGGTGAGGACTCTTTCCCAGGCCTTCCATTGCTCGACCGGGTCAGTGAGGCTTTGTGCCTGGACCCGGTCATTGTTAGCGGCCGTGAGATACGTCTCGTATTGAATGCTGCGGCCAAAGCGCAGATAGACCACGCTAGCCACTGTCACGACGATGACGGGGGCCAGGATGGCAATGAGGAACATCACGGTACTGGAAATGATCGGCGACTCTCCCGCGTCCGTTGCGGGGAGCAGGCGCGGAAGGAATTTTCTGAGTCCCTCCCCTACGCGTTGGTTGATATTACGCAGACCGCGGATGCTCCCCGCCAACGCCCTTGCCGCCTGCCGCGTCCTCTCAGAAGGTTCACGCGGTGCCTCAGGTGCTTTCGGTTCCCTGCTGATTTTCGGCAGGATCTCCCGGCGAGTACGCCGGGATGGTGTCTTGATTTCCTCCTTAATAATTGGAGGGACTTTCTCCTCGGCAGGCGGTTCGGGCATTTGTACCTGAGGCTGGGCACGTGGAATAGACGCAGGAAATTCACGCGGCGCCTTCGGCCGCGCGGTTACAGGTTGAGAAATAGGAGTGCTGGTAACGACCGGTTCGGATTCTGAAGTCTTTTCTTCGTCGCGTTCCGGCGGAATTGCATAAGCTGATGGCTGCACGACATGAGCGGCAGCCGGGATGGATTCTTCAACAGGCTGAGAATCTGCCCGGGCAGCGCGCGGCAGGTTGACAGTCGGAGGTAGCCCCGTGGGGGTGCTGCGCGAATTCAAAGCCGCTGTCTGGACCGGTTCTTCCCTGGGTTCCGTCCCGCCGGGCAGAAGGGTCAGTTTGCCAGTCCCATCAGTAACCTGGAGCAGGACTGCATTCAAGTCCTCACCTGTCAGAGTGACCAGGCGGCGGCGGGTCCCGGCGAGCGATGCGGGCGCCGCATCGTTCAAGGCACTTTCCCAGGCAGGCGGCACTCGCCCACAAAACAGGATGCGATCGCCCGCCTGCAGTTCTGCCTGCGAAAAATGAACAGGTACAGTCTGAGAGAGGCCTAGACCTTTGCCGGCCAGAACCGGTTCATAAATGTGGCGCGTGCCGGGTTTCCCAAGGAAATAAAGATGCATGGGGCCGCTCAACAACACTGTGCAGTGAGCCTCCCGCACAGCAGCCAGCGTGAGCCACCCGTTCACGTATTGCCCGCGGCCGCTGGTGGAGAGGTTGCGGTCAAGCAAAGCGCGATTGATTGAATCTGAGGTGGAACGCAGGGCACTGGTCAGTGAACCGGAAGCCTGATAAAAAACGTCCGCAGCATCAGCCGTGATCTTTGTATATTCGGCGCTCGAAATTGTTGCATTCCCCGTCAGGAGCAGATAAACCAGGAGACGGTCCTGCTCGCGGCTGCGCGCCGTTTTGCGCGGCGGTAAGGTCACGAGCAACCCCGGCATTGAAGGAGCTTCCTGTCCAGTGATACGATACAGGGGCGAGAGGGTCAGGTCAAGGGCCATGGCGTAAGAATAGTCGAAAGATTGCTATCATTATACTGGTAAAATTTGGGCGATACATCTCAAGCTGGAGACTTCAGAATCACTTCTGAAGTCTGGGAATCACAATGGAATTCAACCTTCACAAAGATTTATCTGAAATTGACCCTTCCGAATGGAACTCTCTTCTTTCCGAATCCATCCACAACACTCCTTTTTTGCGGCACGAATATCAACGCGCCTGGTGGGAACATCGCGGCGGCAATGAATGGAAACAGGCCGAGCTTGTGCTCGTCTCCGCTCGCGAAAACGGACAACTGATCGGTATTGCCCCGCTCTTTTTGGCTGAATACGATGGTTATCCTGCATTGATGTTGGTTGGAAGTATTGAAATTTCTGACTATCTGGACTTGCTCGTCCGCCCGGTGGATCTACCTCGTTTTCTCAATGGTCTGCTCGATTTCATCGTATCAACCTGCCCTGATAGCTGGCGCGCCCTCGATTGGTATAACCTCCCCGATTCATCCCCCACCTTGACCGCGCTCAAAGCGGAATCTGAATCCCGCGGCTGGACATATACACAGGAAATGTACCGCCCGACTCCCTACATTCCGATTCCAGCCGATTTTGAGACGTATCTTTCGAACATTGACAAGAAACAGCGTCACGAAATCCGCCGCAAGATGCGGAGAGCTGCTGAGTCTGGGATTGTCCGTTTTAATATCGTCGATGGCAGTGCCGATATCGACTCTGAGATCAATGATTTTTTTGAACTGATGGCGCAGGACCCCAATAAGGCAAATTTCCTGCATGATGCCATGCGCGCCCAGATGACCGCCATCCTGCGCGCGGCGCATGAGCAGGGTTATTTGTGGCTGGCTTTCCTGGAAGTCGACGGTGAAAAGACGGCGGCCTCGCTCAATTTTGATTACAACGGGAAGCTCTGGGGCTACAACTCAGGCGTGAGGAGCAGTCACATGGAACTTTCCCCCGGCTGGGTATTGCTGGCACAGGTGATCCAGTGGTGCTGTGAGAACCATCGCCATGAATTCGATTTCATGCGCGGCGACGAAGAATATAAATACCGCTTCGGCGCGGTCAACCGGTTTGTGATGAGGGCGAGGGTGACGCGGTAGGTCACGCTTTCAGTGTGACTTATTTTGTTCCATTGAAGATGTCACGCCGCAGGCGTGACCTACAAAACCATTCGCGGTATCATCGGCTTGTATCTCTTGGAGGCCTCCATGCGCGATTTAACAAACGAAATCCTCGAACTCATCCGCCGCACGTCGAGCAGCCTGCCACCGGATGTGGAGAAGCAGCTGCGGGATGCTGTCGAAAAGGAAGCGCTCGGTTCACCGGCACGCGGCGCGCTCGAAACTATTCTCAAAAATGTGGAACTCTCACGGGCGAATTCAACACCCATCTGCCAGGATACCGGCACGCCGATCTTTTATGTCCATTATCCGGAAGGCTGGTCCACGCGGAAGCTGAAAGAGCAGATCCGTGCCGCGCTGGCAGAGGCCACCAAACGGTCCTATATGCGACCGAATGCCGTGGACGCGGTGTATGACAAAAATTCAGGGAACAACCTGGGCGGCGACGATTTCCCTTCTGTTCATTTTGAAGAAATCGACTCAGACCATCCGTTGACCATTGAGTTGATGCTGAAGGGCGGCGGCTGCGAGAACGTGGGTCGGCAATATTCGCTGCCCGATAATTCGCTCGGCGCTGGCCGTGACCTGGCCGGGGTCCGCAAGGTGGTTTTGGACGCGGTCCAAAAAGCGCAGGGACAGGGCTGCGCGCCCGGAATTCTCGGCGTAGCGATCGGCGGTGACCGCGGGTCATCCTATGCCAAGTCAAAGGAAGTGCTGTTCAGTGAAATGGGCACACGCAACGAAGACCCGAAGCTCGCCGCGCTGGAGGAGCGCCTGACCAGTGAGGCCAACGAAATGGGTATTGGCCCGATGGGCTTCGGCGGCAGAACTACTGTGCTGGATACAAAGATCACCGGCCTGCACCGGTTACCTGCTTCGTATTATGTTTCTGTCTCTTACATGTGCTGGGCGTATCGCAGGCGAAGGATGACGGTGAAGGGCGAGGAAGTGGAATATGCGTGAAATAACCACCCCCATTTCTGATGAGACCATCCGTTCGCTGAAGGTCGGCGAGGCGGTCGAACTGACCGGCATAATGGTTACCGGCCGGGATGCAGCCCACAAATGGATGATCGAGACCTTTGTCAAGAAGACACGTGAGCCACAGGGCGATGACCTGCAAGTGTATGAGGAGTTGAAGAAACTGCTGAACGGCTCGGTCATCTACCATTGCGGCCCCGTTGTCGCCGGGCTGGATACGAAGGAATACAAATTCGTCGCGGCGGGACCCACCACATCGATCCGCGAGGAGCCCTATCAGGCCGATGTGATGAGGCATTTCAATGCCAAAGGTGTGATCGGCAAGGGCGGCATGGGTGCAAAGACGTTGCAGGGCTGTCAGGAAGGGCCGTTTGTCTACTTCCATGCCATCGGGGGCGCGGCCTCCTATTTGGCGCAAACAGTGACACGCGTGCACGGCGTTTATAAAATGGAATTTGGCGTCCCGGAGGCAATGTGGGTGATCGAAGTGAAGAGCTTCCCGGTTGTTGTCACCATGGATTCTCATGGAGGCAGCCAGCACGCCCTGATAG
>JAKOVF010000222.1 GCA_029782225.1 Chloroflexota bacterium
AATCTTTTGGTGACATTGTGCAGTTCGAGAAAATAGTCGCCCACTGAGACCTTCTCCTTTGGGGTTCTTTCACTATCTATACAATAATTCAGTGGAAGCGAGCTCTATGACTCGCTTCCACCGCTCGATGACAACTTCTAGTAAACCAGGTACCAATCGTCGATGTTGTCCTTGTCGAACACGAACGGGGCTCCCAGAACAACTTCCAAGCCGCCATCCGCGGTCTGGATGATTTCCCTTTCACCCATCCGGCCGATTTTGACTGTTTCCCCGGCAGCGCCTTTGATCTCTCCGGTCAACAGGGCATGTGCCATGTAGGTGGACACATAGCCGAGATCAATTGGATTCCACAGCGCCACAGCCTCACAGGTGCCGTTGCGGATGTATTCCGCCATCTCGCTGGGGAGCCCCAAACCGGTGAGGGCGATTTTCCCGGACAAGCCCTGGTCCTCGATCGCCCGGGCTGTCGCTGCCACACCTACAGTTGTCGGGCTGATGATTCCCCGGAGGTTTGGGTACGCCCGGAACAAGCCGAGGGCTTCGGTGTAGCTCTTTTCCCGCAGGTCGTCGCCGTAAACGATGCTGACCAGCTTCATGTTTTCATACTGCGGCAGTTTCAGTTCTTCTTTCATCCACTCAATCCAAGTGTTCTGGTTGGCCATGGTGGACGCGGCGCTCAGAATCGCGATCTCACCTTGGAAATCGATCATTTCAGCCAGCAGTTGGACTTGGATCCGGCCGATGAGTTCCATGTCAGCCTGGTTCAGGAACAAGTGCCGCCCTGCAGGAGCCACGGCTGAGTCAAATGCCACGACCTTGATTCCCCGGTCCATAGCACGCCTTGTCACCGGTACCAAAGCATCGGGATCGTTCGCGCTGATGAGAATCGCGTCGACTCTTTGGGCGATCAAGGCATCGATAATTGCGATTTGGCCTTCAGCAGTAGGAGTTTCCGGAGCTTGGAAAATGAAGTTGATGCCTAATTCGGCGGCGGCTTCCTCGCCTCCCTTGCGGCATGCCTCAAAGAACGGGTTTCCTGCGCCTTTGACGACCATTGCTATAGTGTACTTTTGCGCGAATACTGGAGCGGCCATCATCAGGCAGGCTAAAAGCACAACAGCAACGACCATCAGTTTCCTCATGGTTTAGATCCCCTCCCTAGAGTATTGAGTAGTTACTCATTTAGATTATTAAACACTATGTTAACGTTTTCCTTCATGTGTGAACAGTGAATT
>JAKOVF010000235.1 GCA_029782225.1 Chloroflexota bacterium
TGTATACGCTGCCCGTTGCAATCGCAAACCTCGCAGGACAGCACGCAACGCAGTACGGGCTGCAGATGGCCGGATCGGTGGTAGTCATCATGCCCATTATCATTTTCTTCATGTTTGCCCAGCAGTGGTTTATGGAGGGCATTGCGCTTACCGGAATGAAGGGTTAGTAGAGAGGAACTCGCGTTTATGAGCTGCGATCCACCGGAATGCGCTACGGGTGAATCTTCTCAGCTCGCACTAGAGTTGCCACTTTGGTTTCGGATCTCGAACAGTCGGCAGCCCAATTCAGTGAGCCAAGCTATGTAGTCTTCCACAGGTGCAGTGTAGAGCCTCACCCTGCGGCTTCCAAAATCAAGACACTCTCCCTCGTTGCTGAGCGACAACACCAGGATGCCATGAGGGTAGAGTGCCTCGACGATGTTTGCCAGAGCAGCTCTTTTCCGCTCGATGTGCATGAACGTCAGTACACTATATGCGACATCGAAGCGCTCGCAGAATCGGAATTCCTCAACATCGCCAAGCACTAGCCGAACGTTTGGATATGCTGCAAGATTCTCACGCGCCCGCTCCAGTGTCTTAGCAGATGTGTCAAGGCCAGTGAACGTCCTGCAACCCATATCTAGGACTCGGCGAGCCAACCGTCCTGTGCCCACACCGATTTCAAGCACGTCACTAAGGTGACCCAACCGGACTAACAGGTCAGCTATTGGATCGACTAACAATGTTGCAGCAGGTCGGTTTCTCGCTAACCATGGGATCGTGCCTCGCGCTTATCGAACGTGATTGCCCCATCGGGGCATATATCGGCACATTGATTGCACCCTGTGCATTCCGCCGAAGAAGGCTGTATGATGAACGAGCCGTACGGCCCAAGCTCAGTTGAAAACTCCAGCGCGTGGGGCTCACAGACCTCTATGCAGAGGCCGCACCCTTTGCAGAGTGCCTTGCTGAAGCGCCACTCACCTGTGTCGGTCTCCCTCACTATGTCTACAGATTGCTCAGTATGGGTCATCAACCTGACACCCCTGCCTGCGAGAGC
>JAKOVF010000264.1 GCA_029782225.1 Chloroflexota bacterium
TCGGCTTCCGCCTGGCTTATTATCGGTAATCTGCGTTCTGCAGGTTGTAATCTGTATTGGAGGCAGTAAATGGAGCTTAAAATCATGCAGAAGACATACGATCTGGCGCTGTATCTTTACCCGGCACTGAGGCAGTTCCCGAAAAGCGAGAAGCATACGATGGCGGCAGAGATCAAGAAGACTCTTTTCCGCATAATGAGACTTATCGCCAGAGCGAACAAAGCAAGACGCAAAAGGGAACTTCTTGCAGAGCTAGATGCGGAGTTGGAACTTCTGCGACAGCAAAACAGGCTGGCAATGGAGCTGGGTTTCTTGCCTTTCAGGAAGTATGAAATCACTTCGCGCTACCTGGCCGAAATTGGGAAGATGCTTGGTGGCTGGATCAAGTCGTGCAGAAACTGATAACCATGGGGTGGTATCCATTAGCGTTTGCCGAGGCGCGGTGGCAACTGGAACAACACGTCCAATGCCGGGGTTTCGTCTCTGAACCTGAACAACCCGCGCTCGAACTCGAACAACAACATCGGCTTCCGCCTGGCTCAACCCCTGATCGCCGGAAGTCCTAGACTCACGGGTCTAGGTCCAGTGCAAAGGGGATAAGGGGGTGCCACCCCCGCCGAAATGGCGAAAAACAGAACCCGGTGGGGAGGCTGGCGGTCTTGGCCGCCTGTCATACCCACCACCCACCAGTTGCAGATCACAAGAAGCAAGGGTAGATGCAAAATTGAAAGTGTATCGGAATCTATATCCGCAAGTCTATGACTACGGATCGCTGTACTGGGCCTATCGCAACGCCCGTAAGGGGAAACGCAACCGGGCAGAGGTGCAGCAGTTTGAAAATCTACTCGAAGATAACCTGATCGAACTTCAGAATGAACTCATCTGGAAAACCTATCGGCAAAGCCCATACCGTGAATTCTACGTCCACGAACCGAAAAAGCGGCTGATCATGGCCCTCCCTTTCCGAGACAGGGTGGTGCAGTGGTCTATCTACATGACTATTAACCCCATCCTTGAACGTAAATACATCCATGACAGCTATGCTTGCCGAATCGGTAAAGGTACGCACAAGGCCCTGGCGAGGGTGTATGGTTGGCTAAGGCACAACCCGGATCTGAAGTACGTTCTAAAACTTGACATCCACAAGTATTTCTACCGGGTAAACCACGACATTCTGCTCAGCCTGTATGCCAAGTTCATCAAAGATGATGATCTCCTATGGCTTCTGGAGCACATCATCCGTGCTAATGATGGGCATTTGGGTGTAGCGGAAGGCAGCACAAGCTACGAAAACCGTACTTGTGGCGTCGGAATGGCTGTGGGCAACCTTGTAAGCCAGATGAGCGCTAATGTTTACCTAAACGAAGTCGATCAATTCGTCAAACACAAGCTGAAGGTCAAATACTACGCCCGGTACATGGACGATCTTCTTGTGCTGGCCGACAATAAGTGCTATCTACATGAGGTTAAGGCTGAGATCCAAGAGTTTCTCCTGACTCACCTAGCTTTAAAAACCAACAACAAAACGCAGATTCGCCCCGTGAGGGACGGAATAGAGTGGGTTGGTTTTCGTGTATGGCCCACCCACGTAAAGATGAGGAAGTCCACGGCCAAACGCATGAAACGGAGATTGAAAGCCTTGATGCGGAAGTACCAGAGGGGTGAGATGGATTGGCAGGCAGTTAACCAGTCAGTGCAGTCATACTTTGGGATACTGAAGCACTGCAACAGCTACAGGCTACGAAATGCCATCTTTGGCCCCGATGGATGGTTTGTGCTCCGGCAGGGCGAGACTGAATGTTTTGAGTAAGATAGTGTAACTTTTTGGGGTAAGCATTAGGGGCAGATCGCTCTGCCCCTAACCTTTTTATTCATCTTCTCCCGAAGGCAAGTACAAGCTCTCCAGTAATCGTTTTTGCTTTCGCTGCACGCTTTCGGGATGCGGCGGTTCCTCATTATCCGATGGCCAACCTATGAGGTAGTATGTGTAGCCATCTTCGAGATTCCTTATGTTTAGCAGGATCCATCCGAGTTCCAAGTAGTCATTTAGTTCGCCGAGGTCTTCCACTTCGTTCACTCTCTTGATACGGTGCAGAACATTTCTGTCGATTGGGTCCATCCTTGATCACCTCCTTTGACAACATACTCAATAACGCATTCGTCACGCGGCAGTCTTGTTCCTTGATCGTCTGCAGTAGGAGATTCTTCAGTAATGTCGTAGACATGGAATGAGGGCTAGGGAATCGCGACCCGAAAAGCGGCAATCCCGAGCCGCCTGCCCTCCAATAGCAAAATCGGGAGCAACTACGGGAGGTTGCAGACAAATGAACAAGGCGGTTCTGTTGGCGCGCGACGTCGACTTGTTGCCGGCCGTCGAAGCACTGCTGTTCGCCGAACGTGACAAACAGGACATCGCCACGATTGCGCATCGCCTGGGAGTCACAGACAAGGATGTTCGGCGGAGCCTGTTTGAGCTGGAGACCCGGTACGATGATCCGAAGAGTGGCCTGGAGCTGAGGTGGTCCGGAAGCGCTGTCTGGATTGAGTCCAAGCACAAGTATGTGCAGATGCTCTATTCCCGCCAGCACAAGAAGGAGGAGCGTTCCAGGGAGCTCATCGAACAGTTTCTGGCATCAAAAGAGCTGAGGCCGAGGACGAAGCAGCGGTATGGCTATCTCCTTCGGAGCTTTTCAGAATTTCTTACGGTGAGCTTGGACCTGGTCACCACCGAGAACATACGGGACTTTATAGCTCATCAGCGAGAAGTAAGGGGCAATTCTGATGGTACAATCGCTAGTAAGGTTCATTCCTTGAGCTCCTTTTACGGATGGCTCGTCAAAGAGGAGATCATCCTCCGCAACCCGATGGACCGCATCGAGCGGCCAAGGGAACTCAAACGACCGCCGAAGCACCTAACCTACGAAGAGATCGAAAGGCTCCGTGAAGCAGCCACAGGGATCCGCAAGGTGTTGTTTGAGGTCCTGTACTCGTCGGGGATCAGGGTCAGTGAGGCAGTCAATCTTGACCGTTCAGACTATGACCCGGTGGCCAAGACGCTTCTTGTCCGTGAAGGAAAAGGCGGCAAACAGCGCACAGTGCCTCTGAGCACCCGAGCCAATTTGGTGCTTCAGGACTATCTCAAGAAGCGCAGTGATGACGACCCTTGGTTGTTCCGGAGCAACTATCGGAAACGCATCTCCAAGGAGAGCATCGAGTGGCACATCAAGAAGCTCGGCCATATGGCCGGGCTGGCCAGGCGAGTCACGCCTCACATGCTGAGGCACAGTTTCGCCACACACTTGCTTGACGCTGGCATGCCGATTGAGCTTGTGCAGTACCTGTTGGGGCATGAGTCCGTCAGGACAACCCAGGTCTATGCCAAGACTAACCCGGCAAACGTGGCTCACTACTACAAGCGGGTTTTCCCGTAGCATGGTTGAACCCATTGAGCTTCTAGCTTAGCTAGGGGCTCTTTTTTACATCCAAAACGAGAGGGGTACGAAAATGCTTAAGTGGCTAACAGGCAAGTTCAAAAAGAAGGAGAGCAAAGTAACATCTCTGGCCGATATGGCCGAGGCCGCAGCACCGGTGGTAGCCATCCCATCGTGGGACGGAGCATCGGACATTTACGTCAGATTGCGCCGGGTGTCGTTGATGGCGTTGGTGCAGTCGGGCAACCTTCCCAATGACCTTCTGACGTTCGCTACTGATATGGCCCTGAAGCAGCAGTCCGGGAAACCTGACTCGGTGGCGGAGATGGAAGTCAACTCGTTCGAGAAGTACACCCAGCTGCTGCACGCCATGGCCAGGGAAGCATTGGTGGAACCTACCTATGACCAGATCATGAAAGAAGTGGGCTGGCTGACGGATCAGCAGCTCATGGCGATACATTACTACTGCCTTGGGGGCGTAAGGGCCCTGCATTCCTTTCGCGAAGCAACCCGAGTTGCTATTGCGCATAGGAGTGACAGCCAAGACCTTCGGGGTAAGGCCCAGTGACTATCTTCCCGAGTTGGGGACCTGGGAACGGTACTGCTTCGATGAACTTGTAGCCATACAAATGGCCATCGAGGAGCAGAAACAGATCGAGGAGGCAAAGTCGAAAGCAGGGAGGGGCGATCCCAAGCCTCCGAGCCCGAAAAAGAAAGACGTTCCAGGCCCGCACATGAGGGGCGTGGATCTGATGAACCACGAAGCTTTTCGCAAGAAGAAGTAAACAGTAAGCATGGTTGAGCCCTGGCAACCCCATGGGGCAGTACCCTCTCGCTGCTCCGCCAGGGCTCAACCTTTCCTTTTGCAAAAAGGGGGTGGACAAGGTACATGGCAGAAGAGCTAGGTAGCATATGGGCCGAGGTGCGGCTCAACTACTCCAAGTACGATGAAGGCGTTGCCCATGTGGTAAGGCAGAACAAGTGGCTCGATGAAGAGATGCAGCGAACGGTGCAGAGGTTGGCGAGTCGTTGGGAGGACCTTGGCGGGCGTATGTCTGTCGCAGCAACCGCGCCACTCACGATGTTAGGGCGACAGTGGCTCAACACGTTTGCCGACTTCCAGCAGGCCATGGCGAACACTCAGTCGGTCATGGGAGCCACCGTGGAAGAGTTGGAGGCTTTGACGGCAGCTGCTCGCAAAGCGGGCGAGGAAACCGTGTTCAAAGCCAGCCAGGCTGCCGATGCGCTGTACAACCTCGGGCAAGCTGGTATGGATGCGTCGCAGGCTATCGACGCTTTGGACGGTGTTCTGACATTGGCCGTGGCATCGCAGTCGGAACTCGCCTTCACAGCGGAAGTCGTGGTGTCCACCCTGAACCAGTTTGGCCTGGCCGCCAACGAAGCGTCAAGAGTGGCTAACGTGTTCGCAGCTGCCAACGCTGAGTCGCTCGCAGAGCTGGATATGCTCGCCGCATCGCTGAAAAACGCCGGGCCTGTGGCCGCCACGTTTGGCTACTCGCTTGAGGAGACCGTTGCTGCTCTAATGGCTCTCTACAATGCGGGTTTCCAAGGCGAGCAAGCCGGAAACATGCTCAAGCGGGCCATCTCGGATCTAGCGAACCCAGTGGGAGACGCAGTGAACGTCTTGAGCGAATTGGGTTTGACCGTCCGGGATGTTCATCCCGAGTTGAACTCTTTGGCCGACATCATCGATACCCTGAATGCCGCCGGGATCGACTCCACGCAGTCCTTACGTCTATTTGGCCAAGTGGCCGGCCCTGGAATGATAACCCTTCTCAACCAAGGTGGAGAAGCCCTTCGACAATACACGGAGAGCATCACCGGCACTAATAAAGCGGCTGAACAAGCATCCATCCAACTGGACACTCTCCAGGGAGACATCAAGATCATGCAGTCGGTATACGAGAGCATGGTCCTGGAGATGACAGGAAATTTCGAACCCGCACTACGCCAGATCACTCAGCGCATCACGGAGCTGTTTGGCTGGATCAGAGACCTAAACCCTGAAACTCAGAAGTTGATCGTGACCATAGCGGGGTTTGCTGCTGCGGCGGGCCCCACCATGCTGATCATAAGCCAGCTCCTCAAGGCCTTACCCTTGCTGTTCGGACCCGCAGGATGGATCTATGGCGGCATAGCAGCTGTTACGGCACTAGCATTTGCAATGACGGGTAGTTCCAGGGACATGCGGGAGTTCTACCAGGAGTCCATAGAGGCATCGAGAGCTGCCGAGCAGCAGGCCATGGAGCTACGTGCACTAGCAAACGAGTACAGAGAACTGGAAGGCAAGCCGAGCAAGTCCGAGGAAGAGCACCGCCGGCTCAAAGAAGTCATGGAGCGCATCGTAGAGCTGCAACCGGAGCTTGCTGTTGGCTACGAAACCATCGATGAGGCTATCAGGGCCAACATCGGTACGCTCGAAACCTACATCGAAAAGCTGGAGACGCAAAGCGAACTCCACCTGCGTCTTGCCAGCCTGGAGTACCTTCGCACAAGGAACCAACTTGAGCAAGAGCTGAACCAACTGCTGCGCGAGCGCTCTCAGAAGGAGTCCCAAGTCCAAAAGAACGTCAGCGAGACAGAGAGACTTGTCAGACTGCAGAACGAAGCCCAAATGGCTTTCATGGACTGGTTGGAAGCCCAAGAGCTTGGCCTCGAAGATGCTGCCAAGAGAGCCGAAGAGACCATGCGGCGAGTCTTGGTCGAGTGGAAACCCGATCATGTCGCCCAGGACAGCCCCTTTGGTCTTTGGGGTAAGTGGGTATCCGAGCTTACTGCTGAAGCTGAGCGCGTCAGCGGGCAGAGCGGAGCACTGCTTCAGGATCTTGACAAGATCAACGCCAGAATCGCTGAGATCCAAGATACTCAGGCCCACGCGGCCGCTGTGATGGCTGAGCTTGAGCGGAGACAAGCAGGCATTCCACTCACCGGGGCAGCACCAACCACGGCCCCGCCTGCCGGAACCGGCGGGGGAGGCCCGGGTACTGGGTCGGAAAAGACCATCGAAGAGCTCGAGGCAGAAGTTAGGGCTGAGATGGATCTGTATCGGGCCCGGATCGAACTGGTGCGGAGTCTCCCTGAAGAGTATGAGGCAACATATGGAACTCTGGAGTCTCTGCATGAGAGGTATATCGACTTCCTGAAGCAGCGAGCGGTTGACACGGCCTTGTCCGAAGTGTTCCGTGGGAATGTAATAGCCACCGAACTCCAGAGCGTGCGGGATGAGCTGGACAAGATGCTTAGGCCGGAGAAGGGCGAAGATCCAGACACCCTGGTTGCCAAGCGCATGCAGGTATACGAAGCTGAGCTTGAACTGCTGAGGCTGGGAGTTCAGAGGTACAAGGATGAACTCGGCGGCCTGGAAGGCCATCTCCAGAAATACCGCGGCTGGTTGCAAGAACAGACCGTCGACACGGCGCTGTCAGCAGCGACTCAAGTCCGGATACAGGAGGCCATTTCCGCCGTCGAGGACGAACTCGATCGGCTTGCCCTGACCACGGAAGAGCGCTGGGCGCGGGTGTTTGACATAGTGGCACGTTACGGCCCGCAGGCCGATGCTATCCGCAAAGCCCTGGACCTCGGCGAGGTCCAAGTTGACCTTGATGATCTCGAGAAGGCAGAAAAGACCATCGAGAACTACTACCGCTACTTAGTGGAAGCCGGGCAAGTTACTCTGCATCAGCATCTGGAGGTCCTGAATTATCAGCTTGACAAGGCAGCTGTCGGGACCGACGAGTGGCTCCAGATCTGGCGTGAGATCGCCTCTGTCCAGGAGAAGATCAAGAGAGAAGAGGAACGTACTGAAGACAATGAAGCTCTTCGTGAACGGCTCCAGCTCTTCGAGCAGCTGAAGCATCTCAACGATGCGACCGTCGATAGCTACGAGAAGCAGATCGAATGGCTGCAGACCGAAGTGCTGGCCGCAGAAGGCGTTATCCGGACCACTGAAGAGCGCATGGCCATCGAGAACGAGATCTTTGCTCTGCGCATGGCCAACTACAGGCTGACGGCCGAACGCGAAGGGTGGTCGCTTCAGCAGCAGCTGGAGAACCTCGAGCGCTATGTGGGCGCATACGCCAAGTCTTTTGACCAGATCCAAGAAGTCGAACGCATGCGCCGACAGCTATTGGATCAGCGCGATGAGAGCGTGCTGAGGCGTGTCCAGGAACTGAACTACAAGAAGCAAGAGGTCGAGATCCAGCGCCTGCGGAATGAAGGCCGGTTAGAAGAGGCTGACATAGCCGAATCCCTGTTGCGCTTGAACCGTGAGCTTGACCAGTATAAAGACAACCTGGCGATGCAGGAGTTGGCCTATCAAGCCCATCAGCAAAGGCTGACCGAGATCAGCGCAAGGTATGCCGAACAGAGGGCCCGGGAGTTGGGCCAGGAGATAGCTGACCAAATACGGGCTATGGGCGACTTGCGAGAGGCTGATCTGAGCTCTCTCAAAGCTTGGATAGACGAGCGCAAAGCTCTCTATGCTGGGATGGAGGGCGGCGGTGGCCGGTATGCTCTAGCCGAGCTCGAAGCGCTGGAGCTTCGGATACAGTCCGAGGAAGAACGACGCTTTGAAGAGTGGCAGCGGCGAGAGCAGCAGTGGCAGAGCTTCCTGATCCAGTCTCGGCAGATCGGTGCTGCGGCGGTGCTTGAGGAACAGGTCCGAACTCTTGAGGCAGAGTTGGCCGTGGTTGACGCTGGTAACGAGCGCAGACTGGAGCTGGAAAGGGAGCTGCAGCAGGCCAAGTACAACCTCGCCAAGCAGAACCTTGAGGACCAGCGAGCTCTTTTGAATGCGATGGTTATCGAAGAAGAACTCAGCGCCGAGGACAGACTCGATATCGTTCGGCGGATGCGCGAGGAGTATGAACGGCTCTACGGAGACCTGTACCGGTTCTCTCAGGAATGGCAGGAACTTCGCCGGCAGGAGAAAGAACTCGAAGGACAGATAGCACAAGAGACTGCAAAGAACCGGATCGAGTCGATCCAGTACAACAAGAGCGACCTTGCCAGCCTGCAAGCCAAATACAACCAACTGGTCAAACTCATCCAGCAGACTGACAACTACATCGAGCAGCAGGAATACCTGAACGAGCTTCTGAAGACTCGTAAAGAGATCGAGGACGCGGAAGATGCGACTGCCAGGTTCTTCGCGGAAATGTCGCCCGAGTGGAGCGAGATAACCCAGCAGATCGAGGACTTCCTGCGGTTGATCCAAGAGGCGCCGCAGGCCTTTGAGAACATGCGGTTCTCAATGCGCCAGGCGTTCGGGGAGTTCGGCGATGCCGTTGCCGGCATCTATGGAACCTTGGCTGGATACCTGGGCGCTGGGGGGACCTTCGAGAAGGGAGGCTCCAGCCTAGCTGCGATTATTGCCGGCATTACCGGAGGATTTGCGGGTCTCACAGGGGACCCTGTGCTGGCCGCAATATCAACAGGGGTCTCTTTCATCGCCAGGATCTTCGACCCCGGACCCATCCCTCAAGAAATGCAGTCCTTGAAAAAGGGCATCGAGGACCTGAACCGGGCGCTGGAGGAATATGGTGTAACCTACCGATCGGTCGAAGCTGATATCCGGAAGACCTACTTCCTCATCTGGCACACCGGATGGGAGTTCGTGAATGAGGAAGAAGCAAAAGCCGGCTATGAGATCGGCAAAGTGATGATCGAGTCCATGAACGAGACTCTGAGGACTTTGGGCTCGGCCATGGCTGCTGCTGTAGCTGGCAAGTCTACGTGGGATGAGTTCGAACAGACTCTGGGTCAGCAGCTCAGACGCATCTTGATGGAGCAGATCATGCAGGCCGCGGAGTTCGAGAAAAACGCCAAGCTGGTCGTTGGCCTGATGCAGGAGTCTGTGGCTGATGGGTTCACCGATGAAGAGATCGAGCGCATCAGGAAGGCTTGGCGCGATGCATTCGATGAGCTTCAGCGGCAGTGGGATGAATACTCAGACATCTTGGATCAGCTCCTGCCGGAAGAAGACAGGACAGTTCAGCACGAGGTCAGGGGTGTTCAGATCACAAGGCTTTCCGGTCAAGATAGAGACCTCTTCGTTGAACTGCTGCGGCCATTGGCAAATTTGGACCGCTTGCCTGGTCTGCTGGACAGCCAAGCCATGGATGTGTACCAGACCTTCCAGATGGCCGAAATAACCGCCCTCCATGCGCAGGAAGTCCTGATCCAGCAAGTGTTGATCAACCAAGTGAACGTCAACCTCAGCGGCGTAACGGATGTGCGCAGCTTCTTGGAGGAGCTGGTGAGAGAAGCATTGTCAACCGCTGATGGAGGCGGGTTGACGTATTGACGCAAAGCAAAACATCGGGGGAGGCCAATGCCTCCCCTCTTCGGTCTGTGGGAGGTGAGCTGATGGCATATGGCATACGTTAAATGCTTCGATCAAGATCTCAACCCAATTGGTGAGCCCATTCAGGATGTCACCATACGACAGGCCAGAAAGAGGATAAACACAGCCGATCAAGCGTCTTTTACCGTACCCCATGATGCCGAAGGAGTCGAACAGCTTGGTTTGGCGGCGTTCGTTGCACTGTATGACGGAACTGAGCAGTGCGCTTCGGGTCTCATACATGTCAGGGACCTGTCTGGTAACGAGTATTCTTTCACGGTTCAGGGCCACGCCCACCGACTCAAGAACTACAAGACACCTCACCGCTGGCAGGGGTGGAATGGGCGGGATCTGGCAGATGTCGTGCGGGACCATCTCAGGAAGTTCTGCATCAAGAGATGGAATACCCAAGCAGACTGGGAGACAGCCATCAAATACCAGGTGGATATTCAGACTGAACCCGGGTCTGTCATCCTGCAGTATGAACCCCATCCCGACGACCCGGACAATGAACGCCCAAAGGCCTACGGATACATCCAGTTCCGTGTGGACCTCGGCGAGAATGCCTTGAGTTCAGGGAGGATCCTGCGCTGGACGGAGATCGTGGGTCCCTATGTCCGCATCACTGTTCAGAGCCGAAGCGCAGCAGAAACACCGGAACTTGACAACGCGAAATGGGGCCCCGAGATGACGGCCATCAATGTAGGGGATATCCGGGAAAACGAAGTGAATGGCGTCCCGATTGCTGGCGAAGGCCGCTGGGTAGATATTCGCATCAACCTTTACACCGAAGACCAAAACAGTCCTCGGAAGGACTCTAGCGGCAGTATTGTGGGATATGGCTTCACACCCTACCTGGCAGGCGCAGAACTCATCTGGCGCGAGCCAACATTCCTGCAGGGGGGAGACATACCGCTATCCACGGGGGTCATCGTCCAGGGTTTCGAGTTTGAACGCCTGGACTTTCTTCAGACCCTCGCCGAGCTCTGCGACCAATATGGCTGGGAATTCAGAGTTCGACATGATGAGGCACAGAGACGGCTTCTTCTCGATCTAGGCGCCAATGGTGAGCCCAAGTTCGGCACGGACCGAACGATCAGTAGCCAGGAACCTTTTGTCATCGAGCACGGTCGCAACGCGACTATCGGTGTGCTGCGTGACGACAGGAGCAAAATGGCAAACATACTGGACTGCTTTGGGGCTGGCGAGGGAACCAGTCAGCTTTACGTCCAGCTCAAGAACGACCAGTCGATCGCCGACTACGGTGAGGTTCCCGGAGACTTCTATGCACCAGAAGCCGACACCATGGCCGAACTCATCGAAGCCGGACAGCATGAACTGGAGAAGCGCAGCCAACCCGACATCGCCTTTGAGGTATCCATACCGATTGACCGATGGGAGGAGCTGGCGGGCGTAGGCCTTGGCGACACCATCACAGTTGTGCATCCGAGGAACAAGGTGCTGGTGAGTGGCCGGATCATGGACTCATCATTCCAAATGAGCCGCTCTTCACGAACAGTTCGGTGGGGGCTGAACGACTTCTTGAGAAACCCTTTGGATGAACTGATTGGACGTCGCCCCTCGAGCAGAACCTTGGGTGACATCCCCGATCCGCCGAAAGAGGTGATCGCTCACCCTAACATTGGTTACATCGTAGTCACATGGGTCAGCGATGCCGATTCGTGGGCTGTTCGAGCGCGGGAAGTGTCAATAACCTACGTTGAGGAAGACCCCGAAGCGCCGCCGACTGTGACATACGGGCCTTGGCTGGTATTTGACTCGCTGACCACCATCTTTACACACAACCAGCTGGCAGTTGGCAGCACATGGGAGTACCAAGTGGCCGCCATAAAGAACAACAGGATCAGCGGATGGTCCGAGGTCGTATCGGCGACCGTCGGGGACATACCGCGCGATGATCCGACGCCCCCGGAGCCGGCTACGAACTTGGATGTGACTGAGAAGTCTTTTGTGTCGGAAGACGGTTTCATGGTTTTGGTCGCTGAACTCACTTGGACCAGGAGCGTAAGCGAACATGCGCACCAGCAGTTCATCGACCGCTCCATCGGCGATGGCTTTCAGACCATAGCCACTCTGGGCAAAGACGCGGAGGTCTACCGGGACACCCAAGGCTTGGCTGCCGGTGCAACATACACCTGGCGTGTGCGCACAATCAGCAAGGCTGGCGTTTACTCTGAGAACGATCCAACAGTGACACTCACGATGGGTGGGAAACCAGGCGTCCCCGCAGCGCCGACAAACCTGATCGCAAGTGTGAATGATGATGGCGATGTGGTCCTGACATGGCGGATGGTCGACTATCCGAACCTCAAGGACTATGTGGTCCAAGTGGCTGAGAACGCCACCTTCACCCAAGGGGTGACCGAATACTTCACGCCCTCAAACGTCTTTCACCTGACGGGACTGGCAGCCGATAAGGTTCTCTATGTTAGGGTCTTCGCCAGGGATAGATCTGGACAAAGAAGCGCCCCTTCAAATACTGTGGTCATAAACATCCCGAAGCTGCTATCCGACCGTGTCTATGCCATGTACGTCGCCAAACAGACCTACGAGAAGCTGCTGAACCACCACTTCTTCGGAGATGAAGAAGGGTATTTTGACGGCTCCAACATCAAACCGAACACGGTTGAGACTCAACATCTGGCCGTGGGCGCTGGGAGTCGGAATTTCCAGCTGGTTGGCGTCAAGATGAACGCTAACACGGACAATGTGAGAGGCAAGTTTTCGAACACAAGCGGATACTTGATCCTCGCCACGGACCCGGGGGAATCAACTGGTACCTGGAGCATATCCGCAAAAACACAACAGCTGTCATTGAACAAGGAATATTTCGTTTACGTTCGTTGCCTAAAAGAGGGCTCCACCGGCGAGATAATGTTCAGCGAAACGAGGCCGACTCTTCAGGATAGCAACTACCATAATTTTCTGGTGGGAATGTACTTCACGACAGACGATCCAGCGGTTTTGGCAATGAGTTATGGGTTTACGTACATCAACGGTTCGCACATCACCACAGGCGAGATTGACTGCAACAAAGTGAGGCTCCAGGCTCGAGGGACAGGAGACAGTGCCATCGAGATCTCAGGCGACGGAATTGTCTTCAGGGACACTGCAGGGTTGATCTCCATCCAGATGAGCACGCAGACGGGAGACGCGTACTTCAGAGGGGTTGTGGAGGCTGAGGCCATAGTCTTGCCGGTGAAGCCAAACTAGGCAGAGGGGGAGGAGGCATGCCTTATAACAACAGCAACATCTGGGTCCATGGCCAGAGGCTGTTCATCCTTCGCAATGGAGAAGAATGGAGCTTTTTAGGAACCGATGCAGGGGCAACTTCCTATTCCCCGGGCAGGTTTTGGATCGAGGGAAATCTGTTTTGCTATGTGGACGCCAACCAGCACAAACGGGTCATAGACACCGAGGAATACAGAGCTTCTGGGAGGCCTCCTTACTACATCGCCATTGACCCCGAACGGTGGCTGTGGTTTGCCAAACCACAAGGCGATTCGGTGGTCCAGAGACGCACGTTTCATTTGGATGCAGAAGGATACTCGGACCACATAGACCAACCAGCCCATGCCGACAGCGTTCATGTCGATCAGTTGATTCGTGACGGTTGGCATGCGGACATGGAGTTCGATCATGAGAACACCCTCCATGACGACACGCCGCATCAAGACTCACCTTACTCAGATCGCGCTCATGATGATCGAGCCCATTCGGACGAAACGCATACGGACGAATCCCACGTGAACACCGTGCACGAGGACATCGAACACCTGAACGCTGAACATTCGAATGTTCCCCATCAAGACGCCGAACACCAAAACGCACCACATTCCAACGTCAGCCATCTCAATACACCACATGAGGATGCAACATACCAAGACACGGCACATTCTAACACACCTCACGGTGACGCGCCGGGTAATGAAGTGCCCCATGGAGAGGTACCGCATGCCGATGTCCCCCATGGTGACCAGGCTCACGGAGATACGCGTCATAGTGATGTACCGCATATGGACCACCCAACGGTTATCCATGGCGATCACACGGATTACATGGACGTACCACATTCCAATGTCAGCCACCTCAATACACCACATGCGGATGCAACACACCAAGACACGGCACATTCTAACACACCTCACGGTGACGCGCCGGGTAATGAAGTGCCCCATGGAGATGTACCGCATGCCGATGTCCCCCATGGTGACCAGGCTCACGGAGATACGCCTCATAGTGATTTACCGCATTTGGACGAGCCAGTATTTGTCCATGGCGATTACACGGATTACATGGACGCACCACATTCCAATGTCAGCCACCTCAATACACCACATGTCGA
>JAKOVF010000280.1 GCA_029782225.1 Chloroflexota bacterium
GGGAATGGCAGTCGGACCGCTTGCTTGACGATGGTTTACAAACTGATGCAGTCCGCCGAGAAAAAGTGGCGGCTGCTCAATGGTTCCTCCCTATTGCCCGAGGTGTTCCAAGGCAGCAAGTTCATCGACGGAGTGAAAGAATCCAAGACCGCCGCCTGACAATTCCAAGAATTCTCATCCACAGGTTCTTGCAATATCTCCCCCTGCGGACGCTTCCTAATGAAGCCTGCGCTGTAACTGGACTTTTCATAGGTGTCGGCCAGATGTTCAAGCCGTGCGGGCACGGACCAGTGAACGATTCATGCGAGCAAGAGTCGTCTGCGACACACTATACTCATTGTGCTCTAGCTCGCCTGCGATAACATCCAAATTGGCATTAGAGGTGATCGGCCAATATGAATCCGATGCGACTGTGCTCCCCCTCGGTCGAGCCCCACCGACCCGCTTGATGCAGACGATTTGGACCGCATTTACATAAGCGACAGCGGGTGTACGTACACCCGTAAGTACGACTCTTGGCACCTTAACAGGTGCTAATAGAGCAACCGATTAAGTCGTGTCTAGCCTTGAAAACAAGGCATAAAGCATGATTTGCCGACTTATTGTGAAGTTGACGAATTACTTTTTGAGTCCCCTGCTCTAACCGCTGAGCTACCGGACCAAATAAACTTAAAAAAATAGTGTGTTTTTGCGTTTTTTGAATCGGCCTCACAAGGGCCTGCACACACATTTGTACATCCGTCAGACTGACAGCATCAATAATTGGCAGCCATTGAATCAGGGCAACGGCTGGCTGGCGTCACCCAGAGTTATTGTCAATGGTTGTGTTCTGGGATTTTGCTAGGCGGCGTCCTGCATGATACCGTCGATGAACGTTTTTCCTTCCAAGAGATGATTGATGTGTTGGTGTCCGTTGAGTCGTCGCCAGTGTTTCTGTGCGGCGTGAGCGAGCTTGAACATCATGACCAGGCTTGCTCGGCGGCTGCCGCTGCCCTTGGTGCGTCGA
>JAKOVF010000285.1 GCA_029782225.1 Chloroflexota bacterium
TCGACGCACCAAGGGCAGCGGCAGCCGCCGAGCAAGCCTGGTCATGATGTTCAAGCTCGCTCACGCCGCACAGAAACACTGGCGACGACTCAACGGACACCAACACATCAATCATCTCTTGGAAGGAAAAACGTTCATCGACGGTATCATGCAGGACGCCGCCTAGCAAAATCCCAGAACACAACCATTGACAATAACTCCGGAAGTTGCTTGTCGTAGCCATTATGGTGATGGCAATTTGGTTCTTGTCAGATTTCATTGCCACCCTCTTATTTCCGGCAATCGGGCCATTTGCCTTTCTCTTGGTCGCGCTTCTGCTGTTCTTTGTCGGCTATTTGATTTACTGACTCGCATCCGGCGGCAACTACTCGTCATAGCCGCCGCGAATTGTACGTCCGTCCTGCCTCCTTAATGCACCACCGCGAATTGATGCGGCGATTCATCGAGAATTGTGGGGTTGGCGATCAGTGAGGGACTGGGCTAACGCGACCAATTTGCTGCTACTAGCCTTTTTGGATTGCAACATGGGACGTGTGGCGAGCCAGTAACAGCTGAAGGCGGCCAACATGGCAACAGCGTATGCAGCCAGCCAAACCAGGTCGTGAAGGCGCAGTCGCGATCGGCGATGGCCAGTGGTCATAAGAATATTCTCGCAGTAAGGATGCGCCGTAGCTTGCGGAGGGTGAATGACAAACCCCAGCCTCACACGGTACACCGTACGTTGCCAACGTGTTCGCGGTATTCGCACCGTTCGATTTCGATGCCATCGAGGCGTGGTCGGCGGAATTCGGTGCGCACGATTTCCGCCCGCGTGACATCCCTGCCGGCCGCAAACATTTCGAAGAACTTGCCTTCGGCCGGGTTGAACAGGCTGACCGGATTGTTGTGTTCGACGGAGGCCTCGATTTGTAGGAAGATGGCCTCGGCCAGTTCCTTCATGGCTTCTTGCTGCGTGGGGCCATCGCCCAGGAGGTCGAATTCGAGGCAGTGCGCAATCCAATCGCTGTCCTCTTGGTAGAAGGCAATTCGTAGCGGGAGTCGCAAGGTTTGAGTCACGGCTTTGGAAGTCGTTAGAGGGGCGCGCCCGTGTAAGAAGTGACAAAGTGTAAGCCTACAGCCTCACTAAAATATACACGAAGCTTGAAAGAGTTTTTGAAATATCGGCATAAATGCGCGGCTGGTTCGAGGAGCATCGACAGTTGTTCGATGATCGGATCGCCCACCAATGATGACCCACAACCGCGCTTTGGGTGGTGGTGCATTAAGTGTTGGTGACGGCCTCAATCATTTTCCGTGCTGACCAGACTTCGGTTGTCAGGCCGTGGGCCGTTGCCGGAGTCATTCGCTTTAGAGCCGAGTGCTTGCGGCAGTAGTTGTAGTGCATGAAGAAAACCGCGAGCGCCGAACGGTGGTTATCCCACTTCTTGCTGAAAGCGTAGGTAAGGCGGTTCATGCGCTTGCAGAACAGCCGGATACTGCCGTTCATTCTCTCCATGTGGCTCGTGCATATTTTGTCCTGCTGGTAGACATCGCCGTGCATTGGGGTCCGATAAGCCCCTATTATTCTGGCAGGCGAATAGGCACTTATGGGGTAGTTGATCGGTCGGCCGTACACTTTGGTCATTACGCCGTGGTCAACGCGATGGCCCAAGTAATCCTTGATTAGTTGCGGGTAGGATTTCCAGCCGTCGCTGCTGACGTGGAAGCGGCCGAACGTGGCCCGGTCCAGCTTGGCAATGAACTTGTCGGTATGATCTTCGTTGCGGCGGCCCATGTGCCAGCAGACCAGCAGCTTCGTAGTACGCTCGATTGCGGTAAAGCAGTAGGCATCGCCGCAACCGCCAACGTACTTTTCACGCTTGGCCGTCGCGGCCTTACAAAAGACGTAGCCCCAGATTTCGTCGATCTGGATGGAATCGGCGAAAATGTCTTTGATGTTTTCGGCCATATACGATTCGCACAGTCCACCAAGGTAGCTGAGCAATTCCAGAATCGTGTGCTTACTGACGCCCGTAATCCGCACCGTACCGTTGACCGACATTCCTTCGGCCAAGAGTTCAATCACTTTGGCGGCAGTGTCCAGGCCAATCCTCATCCCGCCCAATAGGTCAGTGGATTCGGTGAATATCTTGCCGCAATCCTTGCAGCGGAGCCTTGGCGTACCGGCCTTGGTTTGGCCCCACTTGGTTCTGTTCTTGTGTTCACAGCAGGCGAGTATCACAGCGACCGCTCCCATTTTCTGGGGCTTTCGCTAGAATGAAGTTCTCAGGACTCTCTGGCGAAAGCCGGATTGTTTGGCCCCGCCGCGACCTTGCCGGGTTGCGGCGGGGTTTCTTATTTCATTGCCTGCATTATAGTAGGTCGGATATTATTTGTCCACCCATAAAATATCGATATTGACAAAATAAATGGGTGGTCATAAAATGTCCAATATGGCTACCCAAGAAAAACGTGGCAGGGGACGGCCCGCAACTGGGCAAACACCAAAGCGATACTTCCGCATGGATGACGAAAGCTGGGTTGAAGTTGAAGCCGCAGCTAAAGCCCAGCAGGAGGATGTGTCGAGCTACATTCGTAGGGTATTGCTGGCGAACGCAAGACGCATCTTGGCACGGCGTTAGCGGAGAGAGGGGGAATCGAACCCAGCGGGCATATCCCGACCCTTCGGCAGGTTATAATGCTGCTGCGCCACCAAGACGCGGGCCGCTCTCCAATTTAAGTGCGGCCCCGCGCCAGCGATGGATTGAGTGTGTCTGGGTCATAACGAACAGAGATACGCAAGAATTGATTAGGTTCGCTGGTACGATGATCGCATTATTAGACAAGGTAGGGCATGGAATTTACACACCGTCTGAGGCTGCGCTTTACGCTCGCGTCCAAACGCAATTGCTAAATCGTTGGATGTATTCGCGGGGCGGTGAACCGGTACTTGAGCCAGAATTTGGCCGCGATGACAAATCGGTGTCATTTCTCGATTTGATTCAGGCTTTAGCAATTCGTGAAATCAGAAACGACTACCAGGTACCACTCGACAAAATTCGCGAGGCTTACGATCGCGCTCGTTCTGAGTGGAACATTAAATATCCGTTTGCCATGAAACACCGAACATTTTTGTTCGGCGAAGATGAGCCGCAGCCCTCGGCTGGCCGCAAACGTCGAATGAAGCGACGCATGGAGCTTGTTATTAACCTGGGCGATGAACAATCGGCTAAGTACGTTCAACTTACTGGAAAAGAGCATGGCAATCTGATGATTGCCGAAATCGCGCAGGTCTATATGCTTGACCTCACGTTCAACCCAAAAACCGGGTTGGCGGATGAGTATAGACCACTGACGTACCGCAATCGGTCAGTATTAATGAACCCCAAAGTCCGATTCGGGGAACCAATCATTGAATCCTGTGGTGTTACTGCACTCACGCTTTACGAATCATACAAGACAGAAGGAAGTGTTGATGGTGCGGCAAAAGCTTACGGTGTGGATAGAGAAGAGGTTGAACTCGCGATCAAATATAACGATTTTCTTCAGCGGCCAGCGGCGTGACGCAGAAGCCACGAATTCTAGTCGATGAATGCCTTAGCAAGCCCGCACTTGAGGCGATTGATCCCTTATTGAAGTTTGGTAGTGTCGATGCCGAAATAGCCCAGGAGTTATTGTCAATGGTTGTGTTCTGGGATTTTGCTAGGCGGCGTCCTGCATGATACCGTCGATGAACGTTTTTCCTTCCAAGAGATGATTGATGTGTTGGTGTCCGTTGAGTCGTCGCCAGTGTTTCTGTGCGGCGTGAGCGAGCTTGAACATCATGACCAGGCTTGCTCGGCGGCTGCCGCTGCCCTTGGTGCGTCGA
>JAKOVF010000303.1 GCA_029782225.1 Chloroflexota bacterium
CTATGATTCGTTTATCAAACAGTGATGTAGCACGCGCCGCGACGTTTGCGCGTAAATTCAAACAGGCCATGCCAGACGGTTTGCGGGCGGCAACGGTTGCAATTTCCCTGGAGCACTCATTAGAGCACTGCGACGCGGCAGTCTGTGTTTTCACGATTGCACACGCCGGTTGTTTAACGTCGCCCAACGTGTTTTGGTTACTGGGATCGAGGATTAAAAAACAATGAGTGAGCAATTATCAGACGTTGAGTTAACTGATTACATCGTCGGCGCGTTGTCGGCAAATGTGCCGTGCCCAAGCGACCTTCCTACTTACGTCGGCCTATTCGTCAAACTGGCTGCGGGAGAGAGCCAATGTGATCCTGAGTTAAAATACCTGATGGCCATGCGTTCCACGGTCTTCCACCTGATGGGTTGCAAGGTTTGGGAAGTTGACACCCGTCAATCGAGGTCACAGGCCGACAGCCATAGCCACCAAACGCAACGACAGGACGGGTGGTCACAGGCGCAATCAACGGGCCAATCTACCAGCTTCCGCGATGCCGTAGGGCAAAGCCGCTACAACGATTTCAATGATGCGGCGATGGACGCTGCCAGTAGTCGTAATGCGCAGAGCCAGAGCCATGACGAATCTGGCGCATGTATGCAGGACATTGGTCATGGTGGCGCAATGTCAGAGGGTGAGGCCAACCGTCAATTTGTCAATGAGTCGGTGCGCGGCAATCAGGAACGGATGAATAATAGCATTCGCGGCACTGGCGATAGGAGTGGGTGTCATTACACGTTCAGCGGTTCGAAAACTGAGGGGCAAGGTGGCGGCGCAAACTTCCTGATTAACGCGGCTGGATCATCGACTGGCACGCGCACCGCCTGGACGGAATACCGTAGCGGGCACAGCAAAAACCATACAGGGGTGAGACGGCAGCAATTCGCTGAAGCACAGCGCAACACCCTCGACTATCGCAACGATGCCAATGAGCGGCAAAATTCGAGTTATTTCAACAGTCATATCGATGACGGTTCTAACTCCTCCACCGCGGCGCACAGTGAAGATCATGCCAACGGCCACCGCGATAGCTCAAGCCACGCGGAGGGTTTGGGCCAGTCGGCTAACGAAACAAAGGCTGGTAGCGAAAACAGTAATCAGGGCACTAGCCAGAGCCACAGCGATGGCGAGCAACACCGTGAGCGCAACGGTAGCGGTTTTAGCGTCATGGATTCACAAAAATTGCACCAACGGTTTGAGCATTTGAAACGCCTGTACTCGCAGTTGACCGAACAAATCGAGTTTCGCAAGATGCAGTTGCGGCGCACTGTAGGCGCAAATTACGGTACATTCTCACCAAAATCATGCGTGCCGCCGTTGCCGTCACCATGTAGAGTAGGAAGTTGCTAAAGGAGGTTTTATGCCCGCTGATTCACTCACACAGGGGTTGTTGGCGTTAGGGATCATCACGTGCTGTAACGATCCGCTGCACCCGTGCCCGCCACCCAAACCGATACCAAGTATGTTTTCGTCAAAGCTTCCGCCAAAACCGGACGCGTTGCCGCAGTTTTTTCAACCGCCACCCGTGAGACCTATTAATTTTGCCGGATTCAAACCGCCAGCCTGCCCAGGATGATAAACCATGAGCGTGATCGATGCACTTAAAGCGGTCAAAACCGCCGCACAACAGCAAAAATTACACCGTGCCACCCCAACCAATGGCGAGGGCAGCACGGTGATTGTGTTATCCGTTGCCGATGAAACCTGGGCCGCAATCGACCAGATCGGCATTGACGCGGATATTGAAACAGGTTATCTGTTATCGATGTTCATCGAATCGATGGCCGACAACCGCCGGCGATTCATGTTTGACCAATCCAAACGACCACCCAACGTGCCTAGCAGGGAGGAGGCGAGCGGCAATGTTAAGCAAAGCTGAAGTTGAAATTATGAAATTGGCTATCGTCACACAAATAGCGTGTGGCAGTGACGATCTGCGCGATGAGCTACAACGCCGCGTCAACGCAGCCTGGACGCTATCCAACGGTTGCAACCAGAATGTTAAGCTGCTCAAGATGCGGCTGAGGTTAATCGAGTTGGCCCAGGCTTTCACGCGCAACATGATTGACACCGCGTCTGCCAGCGGTTCGCACCGGTCAAACGATAAGTTTGATAGCGCCAACTACAGGGATACGCAGAGCCAGCGGACGGGCCAGGGCACAAGCGCCGCATGGAGCAAGGCGACGACGTTTCAACAGTTTCAGCGGGATAGCGCCCAACATGCACGCAGCCAGAGCGATAGCACTTCGGATACCACCGGTAAGGCGTCAAGTTATTTGTGGGATCGCAGTCAACGCGTCGGGAATGGTTGGGCGCACAGCTACAACTTTGCTTTCGGAGAGACCGACGATAGCAGGCTAACCCAATCTGGCAATTGTGACGATACCGATAGTGAGGATACGACGCAGACCGGCAAACCTGAGTTTCTCAACTACCAAGGCGCGCAATCGCCTATCGTCGATTTGTCCCAATACATAGGCGCGATAACGTTCAGCGTGGTTGGCGATTGGTGGAATAGTTGGTGGGGTGGCAGTGAGGCGCAAGGTGTCGCGCCGGTTGGAATCCACGGTACAGATACAAACGCTGGTTACACAGCTAATTTCCCAACCGGCGCAGCACCATCCTGCGCATCAAACGAAGTTGGTTTTCTGTGTGAGCCGATATCGAACTACGGCGGATCGAGGTCAGACAAAATTCGTATTTCGGTTGCAATTCCAGGCATTGGCGTAGGGCTATCGGCTGACGTTGAGGCGTCAGACTCTGCAAACCAGCGCTATGTTTGCAATTTTGGAACGTCTACGCGCGTCGGTGACAGCTACACGGTTGGCAGTGGCGACGGGCACGGACGCAACACCGGTATTGGTAAATCGCAGGATCACAGCGAGGAAGAGAACGTACATGATCGGCACCGATCAGCAAGCGCTTACCGCAACTCTGAAGGGCAAGCCCACGCGTCAACAACCGATACCATGCGGGCACATGGTGAGGCGCACAATGGCAGTGATTCAAGCGCACATGGCGAAAGTCAGGCTGGCAACCAATCAACCGCATACGGTGTCTCACATTCAGAGGGGCTGGGCGACGGGTTCACACACAGCGAAACCCAGGCAAAAACCGAATATTGGTCACAGATATTCAAATCCCTTGCCGACATGCGCGATCTCGTTTGGCGTGAAATCACAATCGCTGAGGCCGAACTATCGGCTGGCGCATCGGTTGCGTTCGGCAACATCATGGCCACAAAAACCCCATGTTGCGACGTTAGACATAGCTCCACAATTGCAAGAGCAGCGTACCCTGCTGTCTCCTCTCCATTCGTTGCAATGGGACGCATTAGCGCGTGA
>JAKOVF010000322.1 GCA_029782225.1 Chloroflexota bacterium
TCTTCAGATGACAATTCAACAACTGATTCCAATCGAGATGCGGAGGCAATGAAGAGCAAGGTTAAGTGGTCACCTATACCTTGCTTAGAGCCAGTGGTGAAACCGGCCGCATGCACGCGGGCGGTTTTTGTTTTGCCCGCAGTAAGAACTACGGGGGAGAGTTGTATGCGTAGAGACAGATTCGCCAAGTTTCTTGTTGCATTCATCTTGGGATTCGTGCTTATACTCGGAGGGTTTTCCGGGACGGTGGCCGCTGAAGATGATACCTCCGAGGATGCTGGCCAGGTTTACGAGAGCGCGCACGTTGCAGCAACGGAATCGGTCTTGGAGACAGTATACAGGGCCTATAACAGCACGCAGAACAAGTATTACGAGTCCATTTACGAGGCAGTAGAATATGCTCGCGAAGGCGAGAGAATCGTCATATTGTCCGGCGAGCATCAGCTCACCAGCACTTTGACTATTAACAAACAGATTCAGCTGGTTGGAGAAGCAGCCAGTGTGCTAAAGATTGACGTCAACACTGGGAAGAGCGGTATTGCAATCATGCCCGGCGCCGACGGTACCCTCGTCGAGGGGCTTGAAATCGTAAAGATAGACAACGCGGTGCCCGACAACAGAGCCCAAGAGTTAATCTACATCCAGGCAAACAACGTCACGATCACCGGTAACAAGATGCATGGCCAGTATGAGCTGGGCGACAACGAGGTTGCTCGAGCCATGGTTGTAGCCGCAGGAGTGACAGGGTTGGAGATCTCAAATAATGAGATCTTTGCCCTAAGACAGCCAGCCTACTTTAGCGGAACAAGCGGTACTGTCAAGAACAACTATGTTTACGGGACTCGAGGTTGGGTAGTCGAACAGGGTAACTGGAACTTCCAGGGCAATACTTGGGGTAGGGGCTCCCTAAGCAACTATGTGGACATCGCAATTCTCGCTACCGCCGGTAACCAGCACTACAACGACATCGTAGCGTTGAGCAAGGCGAACAACGATGCAGTGGTGGAAGATCAGAGAGTCACGCCTAAAGTCCTATCGATTGTCCATGTTGACGCAAGTGCTGCGTCAGATTCGCCCGATGGGACGCCAACCAATCCATACAAGAACATCCCTGAGGCGATCGCCAGAGTCGTCCAAGGGGGGACAGTATATGTGGCAGAAGGCACTTACGTTGTTGACCAGATACGCATTCAAAAGGGTCTCACACTCAAGGGTGCGGGTGTGGACAAGTCAATCATAGATGGGAACTGCGCCAAGCCGCTGGACCCACCGGGCACTGTGCGTATCGATGGAACCAGTTCCCTAGTGACGCTCGATGGGTTTACTCTGATGAACGCCGGAAGCACGGAAAAAGGGACGATCTGTTTGGTCTCAACCAAGGCCCCTGTCTTGATTCAGAACTGCCACTTTGTTGGTAGAGGCAACGGTAATCTCCTGGATATGGGGATATGGGCGTACAATACTGCAAAGACAGCTCATGTTACGATACAGGACTGCGAGTTCGAGAAGCTGTGGCACGGGATACTGCTCGAGCTGCCCTTAGGCGGAGCCAGCGTTCTGCGCAACACTTTCCATGACCTGCAGCCTGGACTTGACGGAGAGTATGCACCGGAAGGGCTGTTCGCGTTTACGTATGGCGGTCCAAATAAGGATGTAACAGCTCCTATCAAGGTGAATGGGAACTCGTTTTTCAACTTCAGCGGTGTATCAATCGCTCTTGGCGGTGGGTATCCGGGACAAGCTACATCCAAGTTCACGGATGTCGAGATCAAAGACAACACCATTAGTGCTCTGGGTGGCGGAATGGCTCGCCCTCACATGGGAATCCTCTTCAGAAACTACGGAGAAGATGCCGCTAGCGCTGAATCGGGTGGCGTGCATAACGCTACTATTTCAGAGAACAAGATTACGGGGACAAGCACATCCAACACCTACGGCATTTGGCTCCATGGGGTCCACAAGGATGTTGCAATCACGGACAACGAGATTTCTGGAGTTCAGAAAGGAATTGCTGTAGAGGAGAGGGCTGTTGGAGCCGGGTTTGCCTCGGGAGTAGTGATGAGGCGGAACTCAATCGTGGGGAATGAGGTGGGCGTCAAAAACGATTCGGACGTTCCCATTGATGCTTCCCTAAATTACTGGGGCCACGCGACTGGTCCTACGACAGATAACGTTGATGCAGGAGATCCAGTAGTTGGCGAGGTTTCCTACGATCCTTGGTATTCTGATCCTAAGATGAAGGAAGTAGCGTCGGCTAGACCGGTGATAAACACAACGCAGGGAAAGGCCTACTCGAGCATACAGGCAGCGATAGACGAAGCCTCATCTGGCGATACCATTAAGGTTGCAGCTGGAACATACCAGGAGAACGTAGTCATTCGCGGGGGCAAGAATGGTCTGAGATTGACTGGAGCCGGGTCTGACAAGACGACTATTGCGCCTGTGTCTGGCCGTGCAATTGCTTTGCAAGGTTACCCGGAAGGGCGTCCCATCAGCGGTGTAGAGATCGAAGGCTTTACGCTTGAGTCAGTCGACGGTGCTGCCTTGATTGCCCTTTCATCGACGCCGGACGATAAGCCTTACACAAAGGACCTGGTTCTAAGGGATATCGTGGTTGATCAAGGGCAATTCGGTATCATCCTAAACGCTGTCGAGGGTGTCACACTCGAAGGTGTGCATCTGAGCAATATCTCGGGTACGGCAGGTGCGCTCGAACTGACTGGTGTGAGTGGGCTCACAGCTACCGGGTGCACGTTTGAGAATAACAAAGTCGCTATAAAGCTGCAGGCTACTAGGGAAGGTGACGTCGGGCAAGGTTATGCACAAAATGGGGATATCTCGATCAACGAGTCCACCTTCCTGGGGAACGAAGTTGACATCGAGAACCAGGACGACGGAGTCCTGATTGATGCTTCGCTTAACTGGTGGGGAGACAAGAGTGGTCCCAACAGTAACAAGCTGAAGGGCAAGGTCAGCTCCATTCCCTGGTATCTAGAAGCTGATATGACCACGCAATCTAACCAGCTTCTGCTCACCTGCATGGTCGAGGGCAGCGGAAGCGTGAAAGTCGACGGACAACCGTACAACACCGGTAAGAACTGGACCTATGGAGACACCTTGGAGCTTGTCGCCGAGCCGGCTTCCGGTTGGAGATTCTCCAGGTGGGTAATCGGCGACATCACAGATACTTCGGCCAAGATTACAATCAAGATGGATGGAAACAAAACCGTCAAGGCCGTGTTCACGAAGATCCCTGTGGTGATCGAGCCTAGTCCGGCGCCCGGCGGTCCTTCCAGCGGGCCGACTCTGCCTCCCGTCATCGCTCCGTCGGTTACCGAAACCATAGAAGCCGAGACGGGCGGAACGGTTGAACTCGAAGACGGAAGCGCCGCAGTGGTTCTGCCGCCCAATGCGGTTGCTGAGGACGTGACCGTAACGCTGGCTCCGGTGACTGAAGTCACCCAGCCTACTA
>JAKOVF010000325.1 GCA_029782225.1 Chloroflexota bacterium
GTGCCATCAAAGAAAAACGGACAATGATCCGTGCCGATGGTTTGCAGGATGTTATTCGTCAATCCTTCCCAGATGCGCACGTTGTCCTTTTCGGTCCGCATCGGCGGCGAGCAAATCCACTTGGCGCCATCGGGACGACGAAGGTGATCGATTGTAAAGAAGAGATACGGGGGGCAGGTCTCACCCATGACTTTGACACCATGCTCGCGCGCATATTTCAGCATATCCACTTCGCCGCCCATATTCATGTGGACAATGTAAACCGGCGCATCCGCCTCGGAGGCCATGCCTGCCAGCCTCAAAGTAGATTCGACTGCGCCCCAGCCGGGCCTCGTCAACGCGTGCCATTCGGGTGTCGTGTGACCTTCAGCCAGCGCCTCCGGGATCAGCGTTTCGATGACGTCTCCGTTCTCGCAGTGTGCCATGACCAGCATACCGTTGTCTCTGGCGATCCTCAACGCTCTGAAGATGCCGCCATCATCGAGGCGAAGACGTCCATTGTAGGCTGTGAACACTTTGAGGGTGGTGATCCCCATCTCGCGCAGAATTGGAATTTCCTCTTCCAGCTTGTCATCCAGCCGGGTCAAATTCATGTGGAAGGAATAATCTATCGCGGCCTTCTCAGCCTTTTTCATCCATAAGTGCACGGAATGCTCAAAGCCCTCGTTTTCGAGAACAACAAAATCCATGGCGGTTGTTGTACCGCCAAAGGCAGCGGCTTTATGTCCGGTGTAATGGTCATCAGACGAGACCGTACCAAACATGGGCAGGTCAAAGTGAGTGTGAGGGTCAATGCCACCGGGGAGGATCAGCTTGCCCGACGCGTCGATGATTTCAGCATTTGGATGCTGGAGGTCTTTTCCAATCAGGGCAATTTTTCCGTCTTCGATCAAAATATCTGATTCAAAGGTCTCCGAAGCAGTGATAAGGGTGCCGTTCTTAATCAAAGTCGACATTTGATTGCTCCGTTACTTCATAGTCAGTAATTGCTTCTTTAATCCCCAGCAAAGCGATCAAAACCTCCGGGGGAATATCTGCATCTGGGAGGTTAACCTTGTATAGCTGTTCATTCTCGGCTCGCTCGCGCAAAGATTGCCAGAGCACCTGACGTTCATCACCCGCAACCACCAGGTCATTTACGGTTTTCGCCTTGAGCAAATACTCACCCGTTGTGTATAGGAATGTGATCCGCTTCCACTTGTCCGCGAGAATCGGCTGCTTCAGTTTTTCGAGCGGGCCCAGTTGGATTTTGTAATACTCTTCCTTCGCGCGAGGATGGTTTGCTTCATCCTTCAAAAGCTCGCCGCGCGTTGTCAATTCGTGCCCATGTACTTCAGCAATATACTCGATCTGTTCTCCGCGTTCGCCAAACGCGGCGGGCTGGTAAAAAGCCAGGTAGTCCACCGCGACAACTTTCGGGGCGGTGCGGAGCGGAATGCGGTACCAGCCCAGCAGCCGCGCGATTTCCATGTCGCGCGGGGTCGGGATAAATGAGACCAGAATCAGGTCCGTCGGCTTGAGCATGATGCCAATTATACGTCAGTGGGGAAGGTCGATTGATTTTTGCGTTCTTTTCCCGTATAGTATAAGCAGCAGTATTTGTCGGGAGGGCGAACTGCATGAACGTAACGAACGCATCCGTGGGAAAAAGAAGCCACTTGCTCATTGGAGAGGCTGAAAGGCCCCCGGCGACGCGGTCCTTTCAGTGGATCTTCCTCCTGGTCGCCGGCTCTTATGTGGGAACCGTTATTCTGCGCTCGATCCTGGTCTACGAAAATGGCCTGGAACTTCTGGCGGTGTTGGCCGTTCTCTTCGTCTGGTCGATACTATTATTCAGCGAACCCTTTCTATCCAGGAAGTGGTCTGGATATTTTCCATTCTATCTGGCGCTCCAGACAGGACTGATATTTCTGCTTCTGGCTGCGCCCAGCCACGCTGATTTTTTCTCGAACCTGTTCGCGATTCTGAGCATGCAGATCGTTCTCCGTCTTAATCTGAAGATATGGATTGCCTGGGTTGCCCTCTGTGCATTGGTCACAGCTGCACTACTGGCGACAACTTATGAAAACGAGATATATGCACTGGTCCTGCTCTACACTGCAGGAAATGTATTTTATGGTTTCTATGCCCAGGCAATCCGTAAGGCAGAGACGGCACGTGCACAAAACCTGTCCTTAGCGCAGGAACTTCAGCAGGCCAATCAAAAACTGCAATCTTATTTGAAGCAAATGGAGCAGCTTGTTGTGGCGCGGGAGCGGAACCGCCTGGCGCGCGATCTCCACGATTCCGTGACGCAGACCGTCTTCAGCATGACGTTGACGACGCAGTCAGCCTCGCTGCTGCTGGAACGCGACCCGGAAAGAGCCGGGGACCAGCTTGAGCGTTTAGGGCAGTTGTCCCGGAATGCCCTCTCTGAAATGCAATTGCTGATCTCAGAACTAAGGCCCGAGAGGGTGGAAGGGGGAGGCCTGGCATCTTCGCTGAGAAGTTACCTGAGAGGCGGTCATCTTCCTGAGAACCTGTCGGTTGAACTCAATGTACAGGGGGAACAAACTTTGCATCCGTTGGAGGAGCAGGGCCTCTTCCATATCGTCCAGGAGGCTTTAAATAATATCGTAAAGCACGCCAGGGCTGACAAAGCGCAGATCCGACTACATCTCACCGAGCCGCTGTGGATCGAAGTTGAGGATCACGGCCGAGGTTTTGACCTCCATGGAGCTCGAAGCAGCGGGAGGGTAGGCTTACTCAGCATGCATGAGCGGGCAGAAGAGATTGGCTGGGACCTGCAGATCACGACTTCCCCCGGTACTGGCACATGTATCCGGGTTGAAAAGTTGTCCAAGAAAGTGAGTCAGACATAATGGATGCGAGCGAAAAGATCAAGGTGCTGATCGTGGATGATCACAAGGTTGTGCGGCAGGGGCTGCGCACCTTTTTGGAATTGCAGGAGGATGTCCTCGTAGTGGGGGAGGCGGAGGATGGGCAGGCAGCGGTGGAGATGGTCCGCCAGTTGAATCCAAATGTGGTCCTGATGGATTTGGTCATGCCTCGCCTGGATGGGATCTCGGCGACCCGACAGGTCAAGTCACTGGGTTCGAACGTAAAAGTCATCGCACTGACCAGCTTTACTGAAGACGATAAGGTCTTTCCGGCGATTCAGGCGGGCGCTTCCAGTTACCTGTTGAAGGACGTTTCCCCTGACGATCTGGTGGATGCGATTCGGGCTGCCCATCGGGGCGAAGCGCGCCTGCATCCGGACATCGCTCGTAAACTGATGGAACAGGTTACCCGTCAAGCCGACTCCCGTCGGGACTCTCCCGCAGAGGACATCACCGAGCGGGAGAAGGAGGTGGTGCGTCTTGTAGCCCAGGGCCGCAGCAATCAGGAAATAGCCAGAGAACTGGTCATTAGCGAAAAAACCGTCAAAACCCATGTCAGCAACATCCTGGGTAAGCTCCAGTTGCAGGACCGCACCCAACTGGCAATCTATGCCATCAAAAAGGGCCTGGTGAAGCTGGATTGAGCCCGTGGAGGCAGGAGACTGTGACAAATCCAGTTGATCCCAATGAGGCAAGACTCAGACCCGGCTGGATCGGCCTGAGCGTTGTATTTCTCGCTTTTACAGCTGTTATGATCCGCGCCCTGGCCATCGAGGAGATCCGCCCCATGCTGACCCGGTACATGGGTGCAGGTTTGGTTTACCTTGTCCTTTCCGTACTTTTGTTGACCATGCGGGGGATGCCAGGGTGGCTTAAGCACATTTTTCTGTGTGTGCAGAGCGTCGCTATTTTGCTGGCGCTTTCCTGGAGACCCGAGTTTGACTTCATAGTTGTGCTTTTCCTGTTAATGACGTACCCGGTCGCCATCATTTTCAACGGCAGAACTCGATGGATCTGGGTGTTTGTCTTGATGGCACTCACTGGCGGATCGCTGATCTTCTTTCTGGGCCTGATCCGGGGTCTAGCACTCTCCCTGACCACCATGGCAGGCGAGATTGTCATTCCCGTTTTCCTGATTGCAAACCACGAGATCGAGACAGCCAGGGTAAAAAGTCAGGTTCTGCTAAAGGAATTGGAGGAGACGCATCGACAACTGGAGTTGTATGCAGCCCAGGTGGAGGATTTAGCTGCCGTCCAGGAGCGCAACCGCCTGGCGAGGGAACTCCACGATACCGTCAGCCAGCTTATCTTTAGCATCAACCTTACTACCCGTTCTGCGCAACTGCTGCTCAAAAGAGATCCGCAACGTGTTCCGGAGCACCTTGAGCATCTGCAGGAAATGACCACGGATGCTTTAGGCCAGCTCCGTGCGCTGATCACCCAATTGCGTCCCCCTCAAAATTAGTCTTGTCGTTGCGAGGCAGGGTTCCCCCGCCGAAGCAAGCTCCTACGACTTGAGATGTAGACCTACATCTCAAGTCGTAGGAGATAAATCCGCCTCCATCTGCAGGGCGGATTCGTTCTCGCGTCAGATGTGGAAATCTGAACGGGCGCGTATAGTGGGAATGTAAATTCAACCAAAGGAATTTCCCATGAATACGCAAATCCTGAAAAAATCCCCGAAACTCTGCAACTTCTCCGTTGTACTCCCAACAACTGATCTTCTGCCCGCTCAGCCGATACAGGCTTCCTCCCGCGACTATGGCTTCGACTTCGATGAAGACGAGCTGGCGAGAGAATTGCTTGCTCCACTGTCCAGCAGCGCAGACAAGACAACCCTCACCGTGGACGCCGACGAACTTTGCGCTCTGTGCTTTCTCTCATAAGAGGCGAATAAATGACCGCCCGTGTATTGATTGTGGATGATGCAGCTGAGGTACGGCGTGACTTGTGCACAGTACTGACTCTCTCCGGTGAGCTTGAGATCATCGGAGAAGCCGCGAACGGGGTGGAAGCCGTCCAGCTAACGGAAACCCTGCAGCCCGATGTAGTTCTTATGGATCTGGAAATGCCCGTTTTGGATGGATATGAAGCCACGCAGCAGATCCGTACCAGCTTCCCCTCATGCAGGGTGGTCGCGCTCACAGTCCATGGGTATGACGAGGCGCGCTCAAAAGCTTATCAATCCGGTGTGGATGAGTTCATTGTCAAAGGTGCGCCCGTGCAAACAATTGTTCAAGCCATTTTGAAAGAAAAGGAGTAAAGAATGGAAACCAAACCTTCTGCCCGAAATAATTACCTGGACTGGCTGCGGGTGCTGGGCATACTGCTCGTGTTTGCCTTTCACTCCAGCCGGTTCTATAACGTGGAGGACTGGAACGTAAAGAATAACATCTGGTACCCCTCGGTAGAGGTCTGGGTCGCATTCTCTGCCTCCTTCATGATGCCGCTGATGTTCGTTATCTCCGGAGCTAGCCTCTTCTACGCGCTGAGAAAAGGCGGGCTGGGGAAGTTCCTTAAAGATAAAGTCCTGCGACTGTTGGTCCCGCTGCTGGTGGGCGCTCTGACCCATCTCTCACTGCAGTCCTATCTGTGGGATAAAACACACGGGTTGTTCAGCGGCACCTATTTCCAGTTTCTGCCACAGTACTACCCCAGTTCCATCAATTGGTTCGGCGGGCACCTATGGTACCTGTGGTATCTGTTCCTGTTTAGCATCATTCTTTATCCCCTCCTGCGTTGGTTCAAAGGCAACGGCCACGGCTTCCTTTCCAGGCTGGATGGTTGGCTCGGCAGGGGCGCGATACTCTACATGCTGGCGCTGCCCATCCTGCTGCTGTATTTGCTGCCGGCTGACGCCCCGCTGATGGGGATGAACGGAGGCTGGCACTACATCATGTACCTCTTCTTCCTGCTGTGGGGCTTCATCATCGTCTCGGATGAGCGGTTGCAGGATGGCATCCGCCGCCTGCGCTGGGTCTCGCTATCGGTCGGGCTGGCGCTAGTTGCCGGCTTTATCACCATCTACAACCAGATCGCAAACCCGGATGTTATGTCACCGGGCCTGTTCCTGGCAGGTGCCATGCGCACTTTTGGTGGCTGGATCTGTGTCCTGGCGATCCTGGGTCTGGGAATGCAGTACCTGACCACGCGGACCCCCATACTGGATTATGCCAATGAGGCTGTCCTGCCTTTCTACATCTTTCACCAAACGGTGCTGCTGGCGGTTGGGTATTTTGTGCTGCAGTGGGGATTGCCCGATGTACTTGAATGGGCCGTCATTGTGGCGATCTCGTTCGCCATCATCATGGTGCTGTACGAGTTCATAGTGCGCCGCTTCAACGTGATGCGCGTCCTGTTTGGGATGAAGGCATTTGCCCGCCCTGTCAGCTCTTCAACGAAGGAAAGCCGACTCAAAGAAGTTTCTCGAACAATTTGAAATAAAGGATCAATTGGATCCCATGACCGAAAAGGAGTAAGAAATGGAAACGAAACCTGTTCAACGGCGATACGACCTCGACTGGCTGAGAGTGCTTGCCATTCTGAGTGTCTTCGTCTATCACTCGACGCGCTTCTTCAATCTGGGAGGCTGGCACGTCAAAAACGCAATGACCTATGCCTCGGTGGAGATTTTTGAACGCTTCATGGAGATCTGGATGATGCCTCTGGTCTTCCTGATCTCAGGTGCCAGCATCTACTACGCCATGAACAAGGGCAGCGCAGGCACGTTCTTCAAGGACAAGGTCCTGCGCCTGCTCGTTCCCCTGATCGTCGCAATGTTTACCTACGCCTCTTTGCAGGTGTACCTGGAGCGCATCACGCATGGTCAGTTCAGCGGCTCGTACTTCGCGTTCCTGCCACACTATTTCGACGGCTTCTATCTGGATGTCGGCAGCACGGGTAACTTTGCCATCCATGGAATGCACATGTGGTATGTGATGATCCTGTTCATCTACTGCCTGATCTTCTATCCGCTCTTTCGCTGGTGGAAGGGAAGTGGGCGCGGCGTACTGGATAAATTGGGCGGCATTCTCGCCTTCCCCTGGACGATGTGGCTGGCTATGGCCTTCCCGATCCTGCTCCTTCACGGTTGGGTAAGCGATACTGATTGGGAGTTCGGTGCAGGGGGTTGGCCCTTCCTGTACTATATCTTCTTCCTGCTCTATGGATTTGTGATCGTCTCACATGAGAAGCTGCAGGAAAACATCAAACGGATGCGCTGGCCTTCCCTGATGGTCGGGCTCATCCTGGGCGGGGTCTATGTTTTTCTCAATATCAACTCCGACAATCCAGTCATTGGACCCTGGGAGAGCGCGATCGGAGATCTACTGTGGATTTTGAGCGCCTGCATCCTGCTCCCTGCTATCCTCGGCTTTGGGATGCAGCATCTAACCAGGACCACTCCGTTCCTCAAGTATGCAAATGAGGCGGTGATGGGTTTCTATATCTTGCACCAGACCGTGCTCCTGGTCGTAGGATACTTTGTTGTGCAATGGTCGATCCCTGATGTGGCCAAGTGGCTTGTGATCTTTACCAGCTCTTTCGCGATCATCATGGTAATCTATGAGTTTGCGGTGCGCCGTGTCAATGTCTTGCGCTTCCTGTTTGGAATGAGACCGATGCCGCGGCCGGTTGCCATGCCAACGAGGGAACCTGTTCTTGCCGGAGGCAAACCCCGCTGACCAAAATAAAGTAGGTCACGTCTTAGACGTGACCTACGCGTTTCATCTAAAAGTGACAGTCACCTGCCAGGTGACTGTCACTTCATTTCTACACCAATCCAACTTCCTTGTTGAACTCCACAATCAATTCGTCGATCTGGTCTGCCTGCTTCTGGACATCGGTCCAGTAATTGGACTGATACCACTGTTGCTGGATCTCTTCGTAGGTCCGTCCCTGTTGTTCCACCCAGGTATAGTATTTCAGGTTATGGACGCGCCGGCGATCTGTGTAGCGCAGTTCAAGCATGTTGTCTGTAGACTGTCCATGCAGATAACGTGCGAAATCTGCGGCGGCATCCTTCTCGGTGTATTGACCAAATTCCTGATGCATTTCATGGATGCGCGAGCGATAGAGTTCCATTGAATCGGTTAGAACTGTGATCATGATGTCGTCCTCGGTCATCTCGTAATATTTGGCGGCCTTGATGCAGGAGAGGACGTTCGAGATACCAGAGAAGCCCAGCAGATCCAACTGGTTTACGATATTTTCCGGCACGCCTTTTTCCACCAGAAAGGCACGGCCGGTCTCTTCGTTGAAGAGACGGGAGATGTTAACCACGGCATTGTCGTCAATGGCCACCACGACATCCGTGTTCTTCGAGTTGTGAATCCAAGGTACGTGCTTGTCTCCGATGCCTTCGATGCGATGTGCGCCGAATCCGTTTTCGAGCAGGGTGGGGCATTGCAAAGCTTCGCTGGCCACGATCTTGCTGTCAGGGAAGAGCTTCTTCATGTAGTCGCCACTCGCAATCGTGCCGGCAGAACCTGTGGCGGAAGCCATACCGCGATAGCGGTCATTCGGTCGTCTCATAACCTGCTTTAGGGCTTCCTCCATCGCGTGGCCGGTGACTTCGAAGTGCCAGAGATAATTGCCGAATTCCTCGAACTGGTTGAAGATCATCAAGTCCTGGCCGGATTGGCGCAATTCCTTGCACTTGTCAAAAATCTCTTTCACGTTCGATTCCGAACCGGGGGTCTTGATCGTCTCGCCCGCAACCTTCGCCAGCCACTCGAATCTTTCCTTGGACATGCCTTCCGGCAGGATCGCGATCGATTCGCAGCCGAGCAGTGCGGAATCATAGGCACCGCCGCGGCAGTAGTTGCCTGTGGAGGGCCACACCGCTTTTTGAGTCGTCGGGTCAAACTGACCTGTGACCAGCCGCGGCACCAGACAACTGAACGCGGCGCCGACTTTGTGTGCGCCGGTTGGGAACCATTTGCCAACCAGCACGATGATGCGTGCGGGGACACCCGTCAGCGAAGAGGGCAGCTCGAGGCAGTTCACCCCGCCAAAGGTCCCGCCGGAAGCGGTGGGTTGGTTGTGCCAGTTGATGCGGAACAGATTCCGCGGGTGAATGTCCCACAGCCCGATGCCCTTCAATTCCTCCTTTACTTTTGCGGGAATCTTCGAGGGGTCCTTCATCTGGGCGTAAGTGGGGATGATGATGTTGCGTTCGCGGGCGCGTTTGATGGCATTCGCGCGGCGATCCTTTTGCATTGTCAGGTCAATTGTGGTCATTTAGGGGTTCTCCTGCGTGGAAAGTTGTCAGACAACTTGTATTATATCTCACAATCCGTAGGAAACCAATATCCCTTATAATATGCGAATGGAATGGCAAAACGGCCTTCTTTTACTCTCGGGGTTAGTCCTGACCGTTCTTGTTCTTGGGGTCATTTGGACGCGTAACACTTCTCACAGAGCCTTTGCAAGTTTACAGGATGAACTAAAACTGCGGCTGGCCGCCCTCAACGCGGCGGCTAACGCCATTGTGATCACCGATCGCACGGGAACCTGTATCTGGGTCAATCCTGCGTTTACACTGGTGAGCGGCTATTCCTCCGAAGAAATGGTTGGGGAGAAATTGTCCAAGCTCAAATCTGGTGTGCAGGATGAGTCCTTTTATCGGAATCTATGGCAGACGATTCTCGGGGGCAACGTATGGCACGGCGAGATCGTCAACAAGAACAAAGAGGGACAGCTTTATATCGAAGAGATGACCATTGCCCCGGTCCGCAACGAACGGGGAGAGATCACGCACTTCATTGCTGTCAAGCAGGATATCTCCGAACGTAAACGCATTGAAGTAAACCTGAAGGATGCAAATCGACGCCTGGAATTCCAGATGACGGAAATCCAGGTTTTACAGGATCAATTACGAGAGCAGGCCATCCGTGACCCTCTGACCGACTTATATAACCGCCGCTTCCTGGAAGAGACTCTGGACCGTGAGATCGCCCATGCTCACCGTGAAGGTCAAAGCCTGTGCATCGCCATGATCGATGTGGACAATTTCAAGAGTTTCAACGACCGTTACGGCCATAAGGCGGGCGATATGGTCCTGAGGTCCCTGGGGGAAATTCTGCTGGCGAACACCCGCAAGACCGATGTGTGTTGCCGTTATGGCGGCGAGGAGTTTGTGGTGGTAATGCCGAATGCCACCACAGAAGGCGCTCGTCGGCGCGCGCATCACTGGCGCAAGGCATTTCAGCTTTTGCAGAATTCGTTCAACGGACAGGAGCTGCAGGCAACGATCTCCGTTGGTCTGGCAGCGTTTCCCAGCCATGGCGAGGATGGGGAACTGGTCCTGAATGCAGCCGACAAAGCGTTGTATGAATCAAAGCGACGCGGCAAAAACCGCGTCACGGTGTACCAGGAAGTACCGGCAGACTAAATCCCCAGCATCTTGCTTACAACCGATAAAAGAATCCCTCCTGCAATCACCGATCCCAACTGACCTGCGGTGTTCGCTCCCATTGCATGCATCAGAATAAAGTTATTATGATCTTCATCATTTGCCATTTTGGCCGCGATGCGTCCTGCCATGGGGAAGGCAGAGATGCCAGCGGCCCCAATCAGGGGATTGATTTTATAGCCGCTGAGAATAGCCATCAATTTACCGAAAAGCAGTCCTGCTACAGTGTCCAACGCAAAAGCAATGAGCCCAAGCAGCATGATCTTGCCGGTGTCCCAATTCAGGAACCCTGCCGCATTCATCGTCGCGCCGATGGCAAGCCCCAGAAACAACGTGGCGATATTGATGATCTCATTTTGCGCGGCCTTGCTCAGTCTATCCACCACGCCGGAGACCTTGAGCAGATTTCCCAGCATGAGCATGGAAATCAGTGGAGTGGCTTCGGGCACAAGCAAACCTACGACGAGGGTAAGTACGATCGGGAAGAAGATCAACGTTTTCTGAGAGATCGGCTTGGGGGCATACTCCATTCGGATCATCCGCTCTTTTTTCGTGGTGAGTAATCTCATCAAAGGTGGCTGAATGATCGGGATCAAACTCATGTACGAATACGCCGCCACTGCGATGGGTGCGAGCAATTCAGGCGCAAGTTTGGTCGCAACGAAAATCGAAGTCGGCCCGTCAATCGCGCCAATCACCCCGATTGAAGCTGCCTGGTTCAATGGGAATCCCAGTGCGATCGCCAGCATGAGCGTGCCGAAGATGCCGAACTGTCCTGCCGCGCCAAGCAGGACCATCTTTGGCTGCGCGAGCAGCGGGGAAAAGTCAATCATCGCTCCCACGCCAACGAAAATCAACAGGGGAAATAACTCTGTCGAAATCCCCGCGTTATATAGGACGCCCATCACCCCCTGTATGGGGGTCATGCCTCCAGCCGCGGTCATCCCGGCCAGCGGGATATTTGCGAGCAAACAGCCAAATCCGATGGGCAAAAGCAGAACAGGTTCGATCTCCTTGAAGACCGCCAGGTAAATCAGAATCAACGCCGCAGTGATCATCACCGCGTTGCCTAACGTGAAATGCGATAATCCTTTGAGCAGCTCGAGCAGCAGCGCGCCTACATCCATGACGCTTCTCCCAAATCGGCAAACTTTACCAGTGGCTGCTTGTGCGCCACGGTCTGGCCCACACTTACCAGCACCTCGCCCATTGTTCCGCTCCACATGGAACGGATACTGTTCTTCATTTTCATCGCTTCGATCACCAGTACGGTTTGTCCTGCTTCCACCTTATCGCCGGGTTTCACAAAAATCTCAACCACCGTCCCTGGCAAAGGCGCGCTGATCGTGTTTCCACTCAAGGCAGGATTGGGAGAGGGGGAGGCCGCTGTCGAAAGATTCGGATTAAACGGCTTCATCTCAGCATTGGTTTTTTTCAGCCCCGCTTCTCTCTGGAGCTCTGCTTTGGTTCCACTTTCGGGCATAACCTCCACCCGTTCACCATCCACGCGGGCAATGACCGGCCGCGCGTTGATGTCTTCGATTTCTACACTGTAAGTCTTCTCGCCGATCTTCACGTTGTATCTCATGATTTATTCCCTGCTGCTTTTGCGGAAATTTCCCTTTTGCGCCAATAACCTGGTTCGCATTCCCAATTGCCACGCAGACACGATCGCGGTCGGCGGCATTGACAGCGCGCGTGCCTGGGAGGCTTCCTGCTCGGCCAGCGCCATTGTGACAGCAATCGCTGCAGCCTGCGCCCGTTCCTGCTCCCTTTCAGTGACAGAGGAGTCAGGTGGGATGGGAGCAAGCTCAGGCCTGGATTGCAGCGTGCTCTCCCTATCCCTGGTAAAAGACGTCAGCAAAATCATCATCAGCCACAACACAATGATCGCGCCGAAGACGAGTCCCATGCCGAGGGCGGTAATTTGAAGTGCCTGGAGTAGTGCATCACTCATATTGGTTTCCATTTTGACCACGTGCCAAGTCGATAGACGATAAAGTGCTCTGTCGTCTCTGGTCTACACCGGGATATTCCCATGTTTCCGCGGGGGCGCGGGTGCAAACTTGTCACGCAGCGCCGAGAGCGCCGCGATGATCTTCGGTCTGCTTTCGCGCGGCTCAATGATGTCGTCCACATACCCGGTCGAAGCGGCATAGTAGGGATTGTTGAACTTCTCTCGATACTCGTTCGCAAGTTGCTTGCGCTCGGCCGAGGGATCCGCGGAGGTTTCAATTTGCTTCTTGAACAAAATGTTCGCCGCGCCTTCCGCACCCAGCACCGCAATCTCTGCTGAAGGCCACGCGTATGTGACATCCGTTCCCAGATACTTGCTGGACATCACGACATATGCGCCGCCATAGGCCTTGCGCGTAATGATGCAAATCTTCGGCACCGTGGCTTCGGAGTAGGCGTAAAGTAGCTTCGCACCGTGACGAATAATGCCACCATGTTCCTGTGCGATGCCGGGCAGGAAGCCGGGCGAGTCAACGAAGGTGACGAGCGGGATATTGAAACAATCGCACATGCGGACGAAGCGTGTCATCTTGTCCGCCGCGTCGATATCGATCACGCCGGCCATGATCGCGGGCTCCTGTCCCACAATGCCCACGCTGTGCCCCCCAATCCGCGCCAACCCGACAATCGCGTTGCGCGCCCAACCCGATTGAATTTCAAGGAACGTACCCGCATCAATGATTTTCTCGATCACCTGATGCATGATGTACGGCTCAGTGGGATCAATCGGCACAATGCTGTTGAGCGACTCATCCATCCAACCCAGATCATCCTGAGGTTTGATGAACGGTGGGTTCTCCACATTATTCGACGGCAGATAGGAAAGGAAATGCCGCGCCATCTGGAGTGCGTCCATTTCAGATTTCACGCTCACATGCGCCACGCCGCTGACAGACATATGCACGTTCGAGCCGCCCAGCGACTCCGCGTCGATCACTTCGCCAGTCACAGCCTTGATGACTTCCGGTCCCGTCAGAAACATGAATGATTGTTTCTCAACCATGATGACCAGATCAGTCAGCGCAGGGGAGTATGCCGCGCCGCCCGCGCACGGTCCTAGCATGATACTGATCTGCGGTACCACGCCTGAGTATTGCGCGTTGCGTCGGAAGATTTCTGCGTATCCGCCCATAGAACGCACACCTTCCTGAATGCGTGCGCCGCCCGAGTCGATCAGCGAGATGAACGGTACACCGTTGCGGACAGCCAGATCCATCACGCGGCAGATTTTGTGCGACTGCATTTCGCTCAGCGTGCCGCCATAAATTGTGAAATCCTGTGAGTAAAGATAAACGGTCCGCCCATCGATCTGCCCATAGCCAGTGATCACCCCATCACCGTAAAACTTATCCTTGAGCAAATTCATTTCATCACCCTGGTGGGTAATGAAAGGCTCGATCTCGTTGAATGTTCCCGGGTCAAGCAGTGCTTCCACGCGCTCGCGCGCGGTCATTTTGCCTTTGGCCTTTTGTTTGGCAATGCGTTCCTCACCCCCGCCCTCACGCGCCTTTGCACGCATCTTTCGGAGTTCGAGAATTCTCGGGTCTTCGTTTGACATGTTATAAAGCCCTTCTGGTGAAATTTATCACAATTGGAAGTGTATCACGGCCTGTCAGACAAGTCACGGATGAAAGGCATACTGGCAGCAGGATGAAGTGCCGCTTCTTGCTGGACCTCGGGCTGGTTCCATTAATTGGACGACAGACCACCGGCAACAGACGACAATCGTAGTCTATAGTCCGTCGTCCGGGTCATCCTCTCAACAGCACAATTGCTTTCTGCGGCTCACCGAAATATTCTGCGCCGTCTGCGGTCATAACCACGTCTTCTTCAAGTCCGATGTAACCGTATCCCTCAACGGCAAGTCCCGGCTCAATGGTGAAGACTTGTCCCACTTCCAATTTTTGATTGGGAGAGTCTCCATATTTTTCCCACAGCGGACCCAGCAGTGCGCCGCCATCATGTGCCACGCGTCCAAGCTGATGGCCAAGAGCATAATTAAATTCGGCGTACCCTGAATCGGTGATGACCTCCCGCGAGATGACGTCAATAGAATTGCCGGTTACACCAGCTTTCATGGCCTCGCGTGATTTTTCAATGGCCGTCCGAATAGTCAGAAAGCCACGCTGCACTGCGATGGGTGCTTCGGTTTCATCTTCGCGAAGGACATAGCATATCCGTTGAATGTCGGAGCAATAGTCTTCGTATTTCACGCCGAAGTCAAAGTGGATAATGTGTCCGCGCTCGATCTTGATGTCGGTGGGACCGCTGTGCCCAACAGGGGAGTGGGGGCCCGAATTCACCGCAGGACAATTTTCGGCGGGCCAGGCTAATCCAACTCCATATCCCCTGGCAAGATTCTGCATGTACTCCCCGACTTCAATTTCGGTCATGCCCACTTTGATGAAGTCAAATGTTTTTCTGTAGATTTCATCCGTAATTTCCACGGCTTTGCGGATGCGCGCTTGTTCGGCCGGTGTTTTTCGTCCGCGCAGGGCGGAAATGAGTGCCTCGGCGCTCGTCAATCTTTCGGAGTAGGGTGTCCCTGAAAGATATTCGCACAGGAACTCATACATGGCGTGAGTCAAACCGTCAGCGTGGACGTTGTTCCTTGAGGTGTTGACCGCTATTCGGTCGGGATTGAGGCGTTTGATCGTCTCGCGGAGAATCTCCCTAATAGAGGTGTCATATCCAAGGATCTCGTCGAAGATATCGAGTCTTCCAACCGCTTCTTTTTCCAGGTTCCCAACAATGGCGACCTTGTCGCCTCTGCGTGTGAAGATAAGCGCCGAGGGCCAGGTGAGGTCGTTTGCTCCCACCAGCAGGTCAAGTGCGGGATCGCGAACGCCACTTGTCTCGCGGACAAATGTGAGCCACATATCTGTGTTTTGTTCATTGAGGATTTGAATGGCTTGATTGGCTTTCTCCTGAATGAGGGACATGGTTTCTCCTTAGTTTGCGGTGTCTTCCAGAAGACCGACACTGCGAATACTCAATTGCTTCTGCGGGTCTCTAACGAGCAGGAATAGAATGATGGTCATCAAGATGGAGATGAGAATTGAAATAGCAAATGTCGCTTGAAAACCGATGAGGTCTACGATCAAGCCACCAATCAACGGTGCACCGATGGTGGCCGGTGCGGTCAGAGTCTGCGCCAGGCCAACATAAAGCGGACGATCCTTCTCATTCCCAAAGTTGACCATCATGGCGATACCCGTTGTCCAGATCGAAACATTGGCGATGCCGGCAAGGATGAAGATGGGATAAAACCATGCAATCGAGGTGGCGAACCACGCCAGCATTGAGCTTATCAGGGCTGCCACTGAACCAAGGATCAACATATGCCGATGTCCAATCCGGTCACCGATCCAGCCCATGCCGATATTGGCGACCGTTTGGGAAATGGTCAGAGAGGCAGTGAGATAGCCGGCGGTCACCGGATTCAGCTCAAAGCGCCGGAGAGCATACAAAATGTAGAAGGAGAACCCCAACGTTGCGAACGGGGCGAGGAAACGCGTTGCAAGGAACCAATCGAAATTATGGTCCTGCTTCAAGATGCGTTTGGCTCCGTGCCAGAAGGGAGGTTCATTTTCATCGATGACCTTTTCAGTGTCCACAGGTTCACGCGTCTGGGCCAGCATGAACCATGACACCGTGAAAAAAGCGCTGGCGATCAGGAAGCAGGTCGCAAAGTTGAGGGGAGATGCCAGTGATTCGAGAAGATATCCGGCTCCGATGGCGGCAACACTGATAAGGATATTTGCAACAGCGCTTTGCCCACCAAAAAACGTCCCGCGTGAGTCGGACGGGATGATCTTGGAGATCATGGAGATCCATGCGTTGGCGGTAAAGCCGCCTCCCAGTCCCTGCCATGCCAGGCAAAGAAATGTAAGGAAGAGACCCAATTTGATTCCAATGGTGGGGATCAGCAAAGCCGTGACGGCAATTCCCAGAAATGGTACGCGCTCATGGATGGTCATCAACATGACATGCGGCTTGTAGCGCCTCAAACGCGAGACATGACCTGCCGTGAAGAGCTGCGGCAATTGCCAGCCAACGGAATGGATCGCCGGTACGAGCCCAATCAGGATCGCGGAATGTGTTAATGAGGCTACAAAGAGGGGGAGGATGGTGCTGAAGGAAGCAAAGCCCAGGGCAGCGCCAAAGAAGCCGCCGTCCAGTAAGTTGACGATTAAATTGTGGCGCAAATCCTGTCGTATGGTTTTTTCGATATCCGTAAGTGGGAGCATGGTGAGATTGTACCATTCAGAAATTGTCCCGATTTTTTCCTTGACAACATTCCGGAATTGTGTAAAATAAAAACGAACGTTCGTTCATTTAACGAGAAGGAACAATGACAGAAGAGACGCTCTCAAAAGGCGAAAAAACCCGCCTGGCCATTGAAGATGCTGCATTTGAATTGTTCATGGAGCAGGGATACCATGCCACATCTATGCGCCAGATCGCGGACAAAGCTGAACTTGCGCTCGGCGGCATTTATAACCATTTCTCCAGCAAGGAAGACATCTTTTCAGCGATCATTCTGGATAAGCACCCTTACAAACAGGTCCTGCCCATTGTGCTGGCGGCGGAGGGCGATACTGCGGAGGACCTGATCCGCAATGCAGCGCGAGCTCTGGTGACGGAACTGGGGAATCGTCCTGAACTATTGAAGCTGATCTTTATTGAGCTGGTCGAATTCAACGGAAAACATATATCCACTTTAATCAGCGAAATTGCCCCAAAGATTCTGCCTATGTTCGAGAAGATGATTCAGGTGCGCAAGAATCTACGAAAACTCCCTCCTCCGATCCTGGTGCGTTCCTTTTTGGGCATGTTCTTTTCCTTCTACATTACTGAGCTGTTTATCCAGGACTCAGTGATTACCAAGCTGATGCCCAGGAACAGTTTTGACCTTTTCGTGGACATCTATTTGCACGGTGTCATAAAGGAGAGTGCATGAACTCACGCCTGATTTCCATTATTCGCAAGGAATTCATTCAGATCTTCCGTGACCCGCGCACGCTGGCGCTCATCCTTGTGATGCCGATCGTCCAGCTGTTTCTACTGGGGTATGCTGCTACCACAGATGTCAAGAATGTTCCGATCGCAGTCTGGGACCAGAGCCGGACGCCAGAGTCGCGCGCTTTGTTGGATGCGTTCCGCTCGGCAGATTACTTCAAAATTGATTATGAACTGCGATCCGAGCAGGACATTCAAACTCTGATCGAGAGTGGCAAGATTCGCGCCGCGTTGATCATCCCGCCTGACTATTCCCGTAAACTGCTGGAAAACAATGCTCAGGTATCCATGATCCTGGATGGCTCAGATGCTTCGGTCGGGTCTACGGCTCTTTCCACGGCGAATCTCATCGGTCAATCCTTCTCGATCAAGGTTCTGACGGAGCAAGCCGCGCGTCAGGGTCGTGCCTCAGCGGTTCAGCAGCCTATTCAGGTTCGCACGCGCGTTTGGTACAACCCGGACCTGGTCAGCGCCTATTTCATGATCCCCGGCATGATCGGGATGATTTTGTATTTCATCACCGCCTTGCTTACCGCCGCGGCCATCGTTCGTGAACGTGAGCGTGGCACCATTGAGCAACTGATCGTCACCCCGATCCGCTCCTGGGAGTTGGTGATCGGCAAGGTTGTGCCTTACGTGCTCCTCGGATTCTTTGACACCATGGAGGTGCTCCTGATCGGCCACTTCTGGTTCAAGGTCCCGATCCGCGGCGACCTGGGCTTGATCATCGGCACATCTGGCTTGCTGCTGCTCTCGAGTCTGGGAATTGGTCTCTTTGCCTCCACAGTCGCGAACACACAGCAGGAAGCCTTCCTTACGGTAATGTTCACGATGCTGCCCAGCATTTTCCTTTCAGGATTTTTCTTTCCGCTGGATGCCATGCCAAAATTTTTACAGATCGTGGCGGGCATCATTCCTCTTCGGTATTTTCTGGTGATCATCCGTGCCTTGCTGCTCAAAGGAGTGGGCGCGGCGGCGATCAAAAACGAGATCATCGCGCTTGCCATATTCGGCGTCGTCATCATGGGCGCTGCCGCCCTACGTTTCCGCAAACGCTTGGATTAAATCCCTTACCCCAGCCCTCTCGAATACGGAGAGGGAGTCTAGGAGATAACTATGCAACACAGACGTCCCCCGGTTCCAGTCATTATCCTGCTCGTGATCGCGATCATCGTCGGAATCTATTATGGATTCCGTGCCTTGAACAGCGATGGCAACGGTGCGCTCACTGCCTCAGGGAGTATCGAAGCTACCACCGTGAACGTTTCTGCGGAGATGTCCGGTAAAGTAGCTGAAGTCCTGGTCGACGAAGGACAAATCGTTAAGACGGGAGATCCGCTTTTTCGCCTGGACGATACGCTGCTGACCGCTCAACGGGCAGTCGCCGCCGCCGCAGTGGACTCAGCCAATTCCGCCATTGCCAGCGCGCAGACCAAATATGACCAGACCCTGCAGGCGGCGCTTTCCGCGCAGCAGGGACAGCGCGCGAGCGACTGGCGTTTCTCCGCGCCAGATGAATTCAACCAGCCCGCCTGGTATTTTGATCAGGCCGAGCAAATGACCGCGGCCCAGGCCGAGCTGGATGCATCGAAGACTGCCCTCGATGCGGCGCTTGTCAACCTCGATAAAGTCGCCGCGGATTTAAACAATGCAGATTATGTCAATGCCGAAAAGCGGCTGGCTTCAGCACGCGCGGCCTTTACGGTTGCAGATTCGGTCAAGGTGCAGGCTGAGAATGCAGCAGAAGGTGGCGGTTTGCAGGATGCCGCCTACGATTACTACAATGGCGTGCTCGACGAACTCCGCGCCGCACAGAGTGCCTACAATGCCATGCTCAATACAAAGTCTGCAAATGCCATCAAGTATGCGCGCGGACAGGTCATGGTTGCTCAGCAGCGCTTTGACGAAGCCAATGCTCGCCTGCTTGCTCTGCAAACGGGTGCTGAGTCGCCCGCTGTCGTTGCCGCCAAAAAAGCGCTGGATCAGACGCAGGCTGCTTTGACTCAAGCACAGGCCAATCTTGCATTGATCGATGCACAACTGGCAAAGTTAGTTGTGTATTCGCCGATGGATGGCGTCGTTCTGACACGCAATGTGGAACCTGGCGAGTTCCTCCAGCCCGGAGCCATTGCACTCACCATGGGAGATCTAAGCAGCCTGACGATCACTGTCTACGTTCCTGAAACTCGCTATGGCGAGATTCACCTGAACCAGCAAGCTACAGTCACCGTGGATTCTTTCCCGGGTGTTACGTTCAATGCAGAAGTCATTCACATCTCTGACCAGGCGGAATATACCCCACGCAATGTCCAAACGGTGGAAGGGCGCAGCAGCACTGTCTACGCGATCAAGCTCAAAGTAGTTGACCCTGATGGCAAGCTAAAAATAGGAATGCCAGCAGATGTAGACTTCAGTAATAATTAGTCGCCAGGCAATGTTTCTTCAAAGATTCCAATGAGTACTGACTATCTCGTTCAGGCCAGCAATTTACAGAAACACTTTGGTCATGTCCATGCTGTAGATGGCGTTTCCCTGCAGGTCAAGGCGGGCGAGATCTATGGCCTCGTCGGTTCGGATGGCGCGGGCAAGACGACCACCATGCGGTTACTGGTCGGCGCCCTGCAAGCAGATGCCGGTGAGATCAACATATGTGGCTACGATATGAAAAAGCAGGTCGAGCAGGGACGCGCGCAATTTGGTTACCTCTCGCAGCGATTTTCATTGTATGAGGATTTATCTGTGCTGGAAAACATCCGTTTCTTTGCTGAAGTGCGCGGGCTTTCACGGACCGAGTGGCTGCCTCGCTCCATGGAGATCCTTGAATTTGTGGGCCTTGCCAATTTCAAAGACCGACGCGCCGGACAACTTTCAGGCGGTATGAAACAAAAGCTTGGGCTTGCTTCTGCGCTTGTCTCCCGGCCGCGCGTGCTGTTGCTCGATGAACCCACCACCGGCGTTGATCCGGTCACACGGCAGGATTTTTGGCAACTCGTTATTAAACTTGTTTCAACCCCCCTCCATCTCCCCCCAAATTCGGAGAATTTGGGGGGAGAGCAAGAGGGGGGCAGTGTCTCCGTCATCATCTCTACCCCCTACATGGATGAGGCCTCACGCTGTCATCGCGTGGGCTTCATGAAAGCGGGGCGCATCATTGCAGAAGACACCCCGTCCAATTTGCGGGCGCACCTTACAGGACGTGTGCTCGAGCTGCGCGGAGGTCCGCTGCCTGTTCTCCGCCACGCCGCGCACGGCGACAAGGATGTTGAAGATGTTCAGGCTTTCGGAGATCGCCTGCATATCCGCATCCGTGAGAATAATGCGGATGAAGTGATCGGCAGGCTGCGGTCCGCAATCGAGGGCGCCGGCGGCGAGATCGAGAGTCTGCGGGTGATTCCCCCGGTTCTTGAAGATGTGTTTATTGCATTATCGGAGCCAAATCATGACTGAGCCTGTGATTCGAGTTGAAAATCTCACACGCAAGTTCGGTGATTTCGTGGCGGTCGATCACATCAACTTCACTGTAGACTCTGGCGAGGTTGTTGGTTACCTCGGCCCGAACGGCTCAGGCAAGACCACCACGATCCGTATGCTGTTGGGCCTGCTTCAGCCCAGTGATGGAAAGGCAACCGTATTGGGATTCGACGCATATCGCGAATCGGAGGAAGTCCGCCGGCGCGTGGGATACATGTCGCAGAAATTCGCGATCTATGATGATCTGACAACATTGGAAAATCTGACCTTCTACGGCGGCGTGTACGGCATCACAGACAAAGAGCGCATCGCGCGGACCCTTAGCCTGGTCGGCCTCACCGGGCACGAGTCCACCTTGACGCGTGATCTATCCACCGGTTGGCGGCAGAGACTCTCCCTTGCCATTGCGCTGGTCCATCAGCCAAAGCTTCTGTTCCTCGATGAACCCACCTCAGGGGTCGATCCTACCGCCCGCCGGGCCTTCTGGGATTTGATCTATGAGCTGGCAGAAGGCGGCGTGACGATCCTCGTTACGACCCATTATATGGATGAGGCCGAATACTGCGAGCGTGTTGGCATCATGCGCGATGGGAAGCTGCTGGCCATGGATACGCCGACGAATCTAAAGCGGTCGATTATTCAGGGGGATGTTTGGGAAGTGTACGCGCGTCCGCTGGAAGGCGGGCTGGCCGTCCTTGCGCATTTCGAAGGTGTGCAGCGCGTCGGGTTGGCCGGTGACCATTTACGCGTGATCAGCTCACAGCTTGAGAAAGAAGCGATGCAAGCCGCATTAAGCGGGAAAAACGTCAGCGTGGAAAAGATCGAAAGAGGGGAACCAACTCTTGAGGATGTTTTCCTATCGTTAGCCCGTTAAAAAAGCAGGTCACGCTTCAAATGTGACCTGCCCATGCCCACGCCAGCCATAGTGCGATCATCACCAGGCCGATTCCAAAACGCGCTGCAATCGACCAGCCCCAACCCGTCATCCAGGCTTTCGTAATTGCGAAGGCCTGACTTTGATCTCGCAGGCGGCGCCATTCTGCCAGGAATAGTCCGACGGGCGAGGCGATGATACCGATGAGGGGAGTGAAGAAGATACTGGCCACCAGGCCGGCGATGAACGCGATCACAATGGAACTCCACGGAGCCTGCTTTTCGCGTACATGCCTGGCAATGATGATGTTATCCACCACGTTTCCGCCAAGCATCAGAAGTGTGATCAGTCCGAAGAGAAGCCAGCCCAGCCAATTCATATTTCCGTTGGCGTTTTGTACGATCACATACAGCAGTGGGCCGAGCCACATGACTGTGAGGCCCGGGAAGATGGGAATCAACAGGCCAAATAATCCCACCAGCATGAAAAGCAGGGTTATCACTTCAATGATTACTTGAAACGCCAGATCGGGATTGCCCATGTTTCCTTTTATGGCAGACCACAGACGACGGACGATAGACCGTAGCCCATCGTCTGTGGTCGTTGGTCTATGGTCGAATCACATCCACGCCGCCCATCCACGGACGCAGCACTTCGGGCACGCGGATCGAGCCGTCGGCCTGCTGATAGGTCTCCATGACGGCGATCAGTGTGCGAGGCAGACCCAGCCCGGAGCCATTCAGCGTATGGACGAACTTTGCCTTGCCGCCATCTGACGGGCGATACTTGATATTCGCCCGACGCGCCTGAAAGTCGCGCACATTTGAGATGGAGGAGACTTCCAGCCACTCGTTACAGCCCGGCGCCCAGACTTCCAGATCGTAGGTGATGGCCGAATTGAAGCCGATATCGCCTGTGCAGAGTTGCTTCACCCGATAAGTAAACCCCAATTCTTTGCAGGTGGCTTCGGCATCTTCGCGCATTTTCTCGAGCATGAGGTCCGACTCCTCGGGTTTCGTGTACATGTACATTTCGACCTTGTCGAACTGATGCCCGCGCTTGATGCCGCGCACATCGCGGCCGGCGCTCATCTTCTCGCGGCGGAAGCAGGGCGTGTATGCCGTATAGAATAGCGGCAGTTCCACCTCGTCGAGGATCTCGTCCATGTGCAGACCGGTCAAAGGGACTTCTGCGGTCGGCACAAAGTACAAATCTTCCTCATGATCTTTATAGAGATTATCTGCGAACTTGGGAAGCTGCCCCGCACCGAAAACGGTCGCAGTCTTGACCATGAAAGGCAGATATTTCTCTGTGTAGCCCTGGCGGATGTGCAGATCGAGCATGTAGGCGATCAGCGCGCGTTGCAGTCTTGCACCGGGTCCGCTTAACACATAGAAACGAGAACCGGTGATCTTTGTGCCGCGCTCAAAATCAATGATGCCAAGCGCGGGCCCAAGGTCCCAGTGGGGCTTCGGCTCGAAGTCAAACTCGGGAAGTTCGCCTACGGTCTTGATGACCACGTTCTCGTCTTCGCTGGCACCAATGGGTGTCCGTTCATCCGGGATGTTGGGAATGGTTGCCGTTATGGAAGTCAGTTCTGCCTCGACATCTGCCACTTGTTTATCGAGTCCAGCGATCTTATCCCCCACTTCTCGCATCGCGGCGATTTTGGCTTCACGTTCAACGGCATCTTTCATTTTGCCGATTTCCTTCGATACGGCGTTGCGTTCTGCTTTGAGCTTTTCCACCTCGCCAAGCAGGCTGCGGCGTCGCTCATCCAATTGCAGGATGAGGTCCACTGGAGACGGATCCATCTGGCGGTTCCTGAGCTCCGTGCGGATGAGGTCGGGTTGTTCGCGAATGAGATTGAGATCGAGCATGGTTGCACCTCCAATGTGCAGACGATGGACCATGGATGACAGACCATAATGTGGTCTATCGTCAGTGGTCTGTCGTCCAGAGAAAAGAATACGCCCCGGTCCTTTTGCAGGACGAGGGGGCGTCTCGTGGTGCCACCTGCTTTCACTATTACCCCCTCTCCTTTCAGGAGAGGGCCGGGGTGATGTCACTCACGGCAATAATCTTGGCTTGCACTGTAACGGGTGCAACCCGTTTCTCTTACGATACGGGAGTCCAATGTCTCTGACATTGGTTGCAAAGTCTGGAGACTTTGCACTCCATGCATCCCTGCGAGAACAAAAGGTGAAGGGGATTTCGCTGTCTCACTGACCGCTTCGCACACCTACCTGCGGTTGGCGCAGGCTAACCAGCAGCTCTCTGAACAGTTGCACAGCTACTTGTCTTCACGCAAACTTATGGGCGTGATTATACCCATCTCAAGAGGGATGTCAAGAAATCGAAAGCACTTATAATCCAGCATCATCTTTATGGCCTGGAGGACCTATGTTATCGAAAATGCGGGATTATCAGAAACTTTCCTCTTCTGATGTACGCTTGTTAGTACAGCGAGACGAGGATGAGATCGAGAAGCAGCTGCTCGTCTTTCAAACTCCGTTTGGATATCGCCGCATGGCAGAATTGTTCCGGCCGAAAGGGGAGGGCAGCTTTCCCGCGATCTTATACGTGCACTGGTATGAGCCGGAAGCGCACGATTCGAACCGCAGTCAATTTGTGGAAGAGGCCAAAGAGATGGCACGTGCCGGCGCGGTCTGTTTGACAGTAGAGACTTTGTGGTCTGACCCCGATTTCTTTTTGAAGCGCACCCAGGCAGATGACCTTCAAAATTCGATGGAGGAAGTGGTGAACTTGCGCCGCTTTCTGGACTTTCTGACTGGACTGCCCAACGTTGACTCAAAACGTATTGCTTATGTTGGGCATGATTTCGGCGGGATGTACGGTGTACTCGCTGGAAGTCTGGATCAGCGCCCGAGTCATTATGTCATTATGGCTGCCACGCCGCGTTTCCCGGACTGGTATTTGTATCTGCCAAAGCTGGAAGGGGATGCCCGAAAGGCATTTATTCTCCAAATGTCCGAGATTGATCCAATCACGCATGTTCCGCGGCTGGCGCCTGCTTCGGTGCTCTTTCAGTTTGCTGATAACGATCCGCATGTCTCTAAAGAGCGCGCGGAGGAATTCTTTGCCATGGCAAGTGAGCCCAAACTGATGAAATGGTATGAAGCCGGCCACGGCTTGGATGTGGATGCGACAATGGATAGAAAAGGATGGCTAAAGGAGCAATTAGGCCTGCTGTAGACTAGGTCTGCTTTTGTTTCACCAGAGCGCTCACTTCCTGTGATGCCGTCCGGTAAAAGAATGCAGCCCAGAATACGATGCCGAAGTATTTCAGCATATCACCGGTGGTCATGAATTGGTCAAAGCCGGGAATGGTGAAAAAGGCCCGGCGGGAGATTCCAAAAAGGAAGAAGGCCGCTCCAAGCAGCAGATAGTCGTATTCCAGGATCTTGGGCAGGAAGTAGAGAAGATAAGCCACAAGGATAAGGAGGTAGAGAATATAGAAAATCCTTTCCCTGGCGTGAAATAACTTTGGCAGGATGTTATCGTGTAAACGGTACAGGTCGTCAACTCCCAGGATCAGGCTGAGTACCCCCGAGATGGCAATAAACCTGACCGTCGCGAGTGCACCATTCTGTTGTTTCAAAATGATTGCACTGAACAGGCAGATCGCGGCCGCGCTGATCCAGAGCAGGACGCCCCAATTGGATAACAGGCCAATATAGGCCGGGAATTGCATCACTTCTGCCGGGTCTTTGGCGAGCTTCCAGATGGGATTATGCGTCAAGCCGGCGACTAAAACTGTAATTGCAGCTCCTGCCAGCGAGATAACAGCGCTGAGGGCCGCACTTCGCCAGATCTTGAATATCTGATTTTTGATCGCCGGATAGGAAAAGCGGGAAAAGACCTGCGTGACGAATTCATTTTTCAACTTGGTCTTCCTGTATGGCTCGAGTTGGCCGGGGGATTGCCTTTGAAATATTCCACGGTAGCTTGCCCCGGTTGATTCACGCCTTCCCGTTTCAGCGCTTTCCAAAAGGTCATCAAAAGGATGCGGATATCCAGCCAGAAGGACCAGTGATCCACGTACCAGACGTCCATGGCGAGACGGTCCGGCCAATCTGTGGCGTTGCGCCCATTGATTTGCGCCCAGCCTGTCAGCCCGGGGACCACATCGTGGCGGCGGGCTTGTTCAGGCGAATAAAGCGGTAAATACTCCATCAGCAGGGGACGTGGCCCCACGAGAGACATATCCCCCCGCAGGATGTTGAACAGCTCGGGGAATTCATCGATGGAGAGGGAGCGGAGAAATCGCCCGAGGGGAGTTAATCGTTCGGCGTCCGGGAGCAGGCGCCCGTCCGGCCCGAGGCGGTCTGTCATCGTGCGGAATTTGTAAATGTGGAAAGGCTGTCCCTTATAGCCGGGTCGCTGCTGCCGAAAGATGACTGGAATCCCCAGAAAAATGCGGATAAGCATCGCGGTCAGGAGGAGCACAGGTGAAAGAATGACGAGCGCCAGGACCGAGAAGAGGATGTCAAAGATGCGTTTGCTGAGAGGCATACCCCAATTATAAACAGGGTTTTAATGTAGATTAAGATTTATGGTATATTTTGTTTTGGAGCGACCTACAGTGTACTGCAACGGGTTTGGCTAATTTCTGAAAAATGTGTCAATTCAACGTTTCCGTAATTCTG
>JAKOVF010000359.1 GCA_029782225.1 Chloroflexota bacterium
GGTTGAGCAGTAGGCAGGCGCGGGCGGAGGGAGATCGGGTTCGTCACGAACGCGCCGAAGGACTCCAGATTGAGTCCACTGCGTGGGTCGGGCGCGAATCCGAATGATCCCGCCGCGTTCATCAATGGTTTGCTAAAATACAGGTCACGTTTCATTGATTTGAGTTTGTAGCAGGTGCTCTCCAGCGCCGGATAAATAGGAGCACTGTGCAAGCCTTGCAAGGCATTCGCGTTTTGGATTTAAACCGCGTGCTCGCCAGTCTATATTGTACGATGGTTCTCGGCAATCTGCGCGTAAGGGGGACCAAAAGTTTATTGCTTGTCCTTACACCATGGAGCCGCCTTGACCATCTCACGGATCGAGACAATCAAGTGTCCTTGATCAGTCTCCCGTAGCTTAAAAAAAACTCTCCCGGCTCTGATACCGGGAGAGTGATAAGCGATTTTGGGGCTTATTCTACTTGGGCTCGGCTTCCAGCAACCCCATAGCTTGTAGCATCTCTTCATTGCTGGCGAATTTGAATTCTTCCAGTCCGCGTTTTTTGGCTTCCTCAGCTTCCACCATCTCAAGCCGTTTGATATCTTCCTTCAAGACGATGGGTTTATCGAGCGCCTTCACTCTGGCGCTGACAGCCTCCATGTTTGGGATGATCGGCTGCTTGGTCTGCAAGTATTCCCAGACGGCCTTGGAAGCATTGGTGCCATCCTTGCGCGCGTAGCCGACCAAACCCGTGCTGGCCTTGCGTGACCAGCCGCCCACGAATACGCCGTCCACTGGCGACTCATAGGAAATGCCCTCCACCGGATACTTCGGCGGATCCACTTTTACAAACTCATTCCATTCGACTGGCAATCCAAAGTTTGCATCCACTTTATCGCCAATGGCGAAGATGACGGTCTCAACGTCCAGCATACGCTTATTGCCGGTGCCGCGGGCTTTCGTCTCACCATCTTTCAAGGTGAGCGTATTATCTTCGATTTCCAGCCGGGTCAGCATACCGTTTTCACCGTACATCTGAACCGGTGAGGCCAGAAACTCGAAGCGGAATTTCGATTGAGAGACAGGGGGGACAGCCTTAGGCTGGGCCTCCAGAATGATAGCGCGCGCAGCCTGGGAGTCCTGATTGACCGCCTGCATAATGGGGGTCACGCGCGCGATCTCCGCGTCCAGGGCCGCGATATCCAGATGCGCAATGATGTATTCCATCTCTTTCTTGTCGAACTTGACTTCGGCTGGGCCGCGTCGCACAACCGCGATGACCTCGTCCACCTTCATCTCACGGATGAAGTACCGAGCGAGATCCACCATGACGTTGCCCGCGCCCACGATGGCAACGCGTTTTCCGAAGCGGAACTTCTTCTGACTGAACGGTGGCAGCTTGTTATAAAAATAGACCACATCCTTGGCGTGATAGACGCCAGTCAGATCCTCGCCGGGCAAACCCAGCCATTTCGTACCCTGCGCGCCTGCGGTCACGAGGACTGCCTGGAAGCCCAGCGCCTGTAGGTCACTGAGGGTCAGGTCGCCTTCCACACCCACAGAGACATTGGCATAATAGTCAATGTTTGGGTTATCCAAAACTTGACGGAATTGCTTACGAAGGCCCTCTTTCATGGTATGTTTGGCCGGATAAATTCCATATTCGGCCAATCCCCCCGGCTTTATATCGCGGTTGAAGATTGCCACCTGTGCACCATGATTGGCGAGTTCACGTGCACCAAACAGACCAGCCGGGCCAGCTCCAACGACCGCTACAAAGTATCTCTCCTGATTAGACACAGTACCTCCTTGATGTTTTCTTAACGAAAACTCCCGCATTATAGTGGAAAAAATTCTGCCAAACAAGCAGGCCGTTTTTCCCAGTTGCTTCCATTATACGAAATCTACCACAGGATTTTCTAGTGAGATTTATCCTCTAAGGGAAACTCTCATTGAGTTCTAATATCTATGCTAAGATTGGGTACCTGAAAGGAGGCAGCATGACCGACGAATCGAAAAACGATCCGCGCAGCCGGATGCGCTCATTGCTGGATGGCGGGAACGATAAGAATGCATCGGAAACGCCATCCTCGCCGCTGAGTCGACTTCCCAGGAAAACGGAAGCCGCTTCTATTTTATCGGAAGGATCTGCCGCGGCTCCTGTCGAGGAGCAGCCGGTAAAGCCGAAAACAGCGCCTCGCGCCAGACCGACGTCTGATGCCGTTTCGCCGGAGATCTCAAGCGACGGGCCGAAGCGCAGACAGTTCAAATTTGGTCCTGCCTTCTGGACGATCACCGGTACCCTTTCACTCATTGTCAATATCATTTTGATCGTGATTTTGCTCAGCCTGCTTCTCAATGTGCGCAACCTGCAGCTTGGCAGCGTCATGAACATGCCGCCAAAGTTGCTTGGTGGTTTGTATACCAACTTCGAAAAAATGGACCGTGCCCATATTAAGACCGAAATCACTGTAAACGATACTGTTCCGGTGAAATTCGACCTGCCCGTCAACCAGCAGACCACGGTTGTGCTCAGCCAGGATGTAAGAATTGATGGTGCCAGGGTAACAATCACTGATGGAGGCCCGGTCAGCATTGTAAACGCACACACTTCCATCATCCTGCCTGCGGGAACCCAACTGCCGATCATTCTGAGCATCATTGCACCGGTTGACTATCAACTGCCCGTCACACTCAAGGTGCCCGTGGATATTGCCTTGCAAAATACTGATCTCCACGAGCCATTTGCTGGATTGCAGGATGTCGTTCGCCCGTTGTACTGCATGGTCCAGCCACGCGCCGTCAACCTGGATCAGCAGGCGGTGTGTGTAAGACAGCCATGAATGAAGTCGCTCGAGAGTCTTTAAAGTTATGGAGATGAATGAAGGATAAACTAACGCAAACCACACTCAAGAATGGACTAAAGGTCCTGCTCAAGGAGATTCACACCGCGCCTCTGGTCTCCTCCTGGATGTGGTACCGCGTCGGCTCAAGAGACGAAGTGACCGGCAAGACCGGCATTTCTCATTGGACGGAGCACATGCAATTCAAAGGTACGCGGCAGTTTCCGGCATCCACGCTGGATAGAGCGATTTCCCGCGAAGGAGGGACATGGAACGCCTTTACCTTCCTCGATTGGACAACCTACTTCGAAACCATGCCCGCCGACAAGATCGACCTGGCCCTGCGCCTCGAGGCCGACCGCATGGTGAACAGCCTCTTCGATGAAAAGGAAGTGGCCTCTGAAAGGACAGTGATCATCTCCGAGCGCGAGGGCAATGAGAACGAGCCGCTCTTCAAGCTTGGCGAAGCCATCCAGCAGACAGCCTTTCGCGTGCATCCTTACCATCATGAGGTCATCGGCGATATGGCTGACCTGCACACGATGACCCGTGACGATCTTTATCATCATTATCGAACGTATTATGTGCCAAACAATGCTGTCATGGCAGTGGCCGGCGATTTTGACACGAAGTCCATGCTGGCGCGGATCAGGGAGTTATTCGAGCCAATCCCTGCCGGGCCGACGCCCTTGCATCTTTCCCGGCCTGAACCGAAGCAGGAAGGGGAGATGCGACTTAGAGTGGAGGGAATCGGAGAGACCACCTATTTGCAGGTCGCCTATCGCTTCCCATACGCGTCACATCCTGATTTTTTTGCGCTGGCAGTACTGGATAGCCTGTTGGCAGGACCGAGTAACCTGAATATGTTTGGCGGCGGTATATCCAACAAAACCTCCCGACTCTATCGCTCCCTGGTGGACGAGGAATATGCGGTTGGTATTTCGGGCGGATCTGCCGCAACAGTGGATCCATTCCTTTATACCTTCACAATCACTGTGCATCCAACGCGTAAGCCCGAAGAGTCCCTGGCTGCATTGGACAGGGAGATTCACAAAATACAGGAGAATTTGGTCACAAAAGCAGAAGTCAACCGCGCCATCAAGCAGGCGCGCGCTATCTTTGCGTATGGCAGTGAGAATATCACCAACCAGGCCTTCTGGCTCGGTTACGCCGAAATGTTCGCAAACTATGAGTGGTTCCTGACTTTTCTTGATAATCTGGCAAAGGTCAGCGTAAAAGATGTTCAGCGCGTAGCGCGTGAGTATTTCAGACCAGCGAGCCGCGTGGTCGGGATCTATCAACCGAAGGGCCTGGAGGCCTAGATGCCTGCTTATCAGATGAACAAGCATTCCCTGCCCGGGCCTGAGAATATTCATCGTGAGGTCCTATCCAACGGGATCACGGTGCTGGCGCGTTCGAACTTCAATAGTCCATCTGTTTCGATGAGCGGATACCTCCCCGCCGGTTCCATGACCGAAGCGGATGAAAAACTTGGCCTGGCAGATTTCGTCGCTTCGGCTTTGATGCGCGGCACAGAAAAACACACGTTTGATGAAATCTTCAATGAGCTTGAATCTGTCGGCGCGAGTCTTGGTTTTGACTCCGGCGTCCACAATACGAGTTTTGGCGGACGTTCGCTTGCGGAAGATTTGCCGCTGCTTCTGGATTTGCTGTCTGAAACACTGCGAACTCCCACCTTCCCGAAAAATGAAGTGGAGAAATTGCGCGCGCAGTTGTTGACCGGGCTGGCCATCCGTGCACAGGACACATCGGATATGGCCGCCTTGATGTTTGACCAGACTCTGTTTGATGGACATCCTTATGGTCGGCCTGGAGATGGCTATCCTGAAACGATCCAGGCCATCACGCGCAAAGATCTCGTGGATTTTCATCGGCTCCGTTTCGGACCGAGGAGCATGGTCATTGCAATCGTGGGTGCGATCGAACCGAAGAAAGCTGTCAGCGAAGTCGAACGCGCCCTGGGTGGCTGGCAGGTCAAACGTCAGAAAGAAGCGCCGGGTTTGCCTGTGCTCAAGCCGCTCAGTGAGACAGTCCAGCGGCATCACGAGATCCCCGGCAAATCCCAATCTGACATAGTGGTTGGCACTCTGGGTCCCCGCCGCAAGGATAAAGATTTCCTGGCTGCATCATTGGGCAATTCCGCGTTGGGGCAGTTTGGCATGATGGGGCGGATCGGTGAGGTGGTACGTGAAAAGTCTGGCCTCGCCTATTATGCTTATTCGAGCTTGAATTCCGGCATCGGCCCCGGCTCCTGGGATGTGAGCGCTGGGGTGAACCCGAAGAATGTTAAGAGGACGATTGATCTGATCCTGAAAGAGTTGAAGCGCTTTGTGAAAAACGGCGTGACTGCTGACGAATTGGCGGACAATCAGGCGAATTTTATTGGCCGTTTGCCCCTTTCACTCGAATCGAATAGCGGCGTTGCAGGAGCCATGTTGAATATTGAGCGTTATGATCTGGGATTTGATTATTATCTTCGTTATGCTGACCAGGTGCGCGCCGTCACGCGTGACGATGTTCTGAGAACCGCGCGGAAGTACATTGATCCGGAACGACTGGCAATCGCGACGGCCGGTCCGTAAACTGGGAATTTGATGAATTTGCGGACAGGTGTGGACTTAATTGAAATCTCCCGTATTGGGGAGGCAATGGCGCGACATGGGGAGCATTTCCTTGCACGTGTTTTTACTTCGGCCGAGTTGGAATATTGCAGGAATAATCATGCTTCGCTGGCGGCGCGCTTTGCTGCCAAGGAAGCTGTTTCGAAAGCATTGGGCTGCGGAATTGGGGATGTCGGCTGGCGGGATATAGAAGTCGCGGGTGATGAAAATCGGGCGCCGATATTGCTTCTGCATGGCGCGGCTGAAAAGCTCGCGAAGGATTTAGGGTTGAAGAGCTGGTCAATCAGTTTGAGTCATACGCACGAACATGCGATTGCGTTTGTAGTGGCAACAGAATAGAAAAATCCTCCCGCGGGCCAGTTCCGCGGGAGGGATGCGAAGAGGGGAGGAAAAGGACTCGATTTACTTTTGGTCCTCAACGCCAATCCAAAGGTGGCCCGGCATGACGGGCCGATACGGGCGGATCGTGAGCTTGCCCAGTTCAAGCTGGTTTTGTCCGCTTTCAAGCATGCTTGGATGAACCAGACATAGATCGGGAACACGCCCGAATTTCTGACGATAGTAGTCCACTGCTTTTTGAATTTTCACGCTCAACGTTGTGCGTGGGTCATTGTCAAACCATAACATCCCGGTATGCATGTTTTGCTCCTTTCAGCCAGAGCGGGCTGGTACCGGCTACTCGATAGCCGGGATCCAGAAGTTCAACCAGTTTTTACCCTCACGCAAAGTAAATTGTGAGCCAGAGATAAGGTCATCAAAACGGACACCTTGTTGGCCTGTGACAAATTCCGCATCTTGCGCGTTTTGAATGTGCCCAAACAAACGAGTGCGGAAGAAACCCAGCCAGGCCCGGACTTGCTCGGCGCGTCCTGCGTTCAGAGAAATAATGGGCCACACCCGGCGACTCGGTCCACGAAGCAGAAGCCAGCGCAGGTCTTGTTGTGTTCCCTGACTGAGTTGAGAAGCAGACTCCAGGTTATCAATCAACAAAAGAACAGATTGCTTTTCGCCTTTGTTGTTATGCGCCCATGAAACGAGAGAGTGAATGAAGTCCTGTGAAGCGCTGTCCTGTGTAGAATAGATACCGGCGTTGTTCTGAATTTCCTGGAAGCCGTCCCAGTCTTCAATATGATTCGTAATTACACCAAACTCAACTTCTGAGGGAGCATGCACCAATTCGACTGCGCGTGCAATCGCCTGTAGCAGTCTCGTCTTACCACTGGCTTGATCCCCGGTAATAAGGAGGGGCCCGGGAACGGGATCATATAGATTGAGGAGAACAGGCAAGCCGTCTTCTGCCAGACCAAGGAAGAGTGCCTCACGGGGCATGGATGAGTTTGAGGTGATCACATCCCTCAAAGAGGGGAGAACAGGTACTGATCCGTCTACAGGCATATTCGTGGTATCGCCAGGGCGTGACTGCTTCTCCTCTTGTACGAGTTCAGTCAGAGCTTCAAGCATTAGGGCGAAACGGTTGGTCTGAGCCATATTAGAACACCTGTTCTAAGTATACATAAGTTGGATATTAATGTCAAGAGGCGCGCTTTAATTCTTCGTGAACCCAATCGAATTGTGACGCAAAATCACAATCATCTTGACGCTGTCCGTTAGTTTGGTATAATCGGCCTGCTTAAAAGGCCGCGCCGACGTAGCTCAATCGGCAGAGCAACGCACTTGTAATGCGTAGGTTACGAGTTCGATTCTCGTCGTCGGCTCCAGAGATTGGTGAATGTTGACATCTGCACTTGCGTGCGGCCGTTTCGCCTCGCAGGGCTCTCCGCCCGAACGGGGTGCAAGTGTTAATGATTGAAGATGAATGGTTGGTCGGCAATCCACAACCAACAATCTGCAAGAAAAATACGAACATGGGCAGTTACCCAAGTGGCCAAAGGGGACTGACTGTAAATCAGTTGTCAGAAGACTTCGGAGGTTCGAATCCTTCACTGCCCACTCCCTCGGCCCTGGCCGGGTAACCCCGCTTAGGCGGGACAGGCAGCACGTCAAGCCCACGTAGCTCAGTCGGCAGAGCACGTTCTTGGTAAGAACGGGGTCATGGGTTCAAATCCCATCGTGGGCTCAGTTGCTGAAACAGCATTCTTGTATATATAAAAGGAGAACGAGAGATGGCGAAGCAGAAATTTGATCGGTCGAAGCCGCACCTGAACGTGGGGACGATGGGACACATTGACCACGGGAAGACGACGCTGACGGCGGCGATCACGAAAGTGTCGCAAATGCTGGGGAAGGCGGAGTTCAAAGCCTACGACCAGATCGACAATGCGCCGGAAGAGAAAGCGCGCGGGATTACGATCAACATCGCGCAC
>JAKOVF010000379.1 GCA_029782225.1 Chloroflexota bacterium
GACTGACCCCATTCTTTCGGGCACACCCGAATCCTGGACGCGCCTGCCGGTCCAGACCTTGTTCTCGCTTTCAAAAAGTGAACTGGACTCTTTGCAATTGCATTGGGCGCAAACCCGCTTTCAACAATTGCAGGAGCACATTCCCGCCCTGGATGCTCTGGCAGAAAAGCAGGGCGTGAAGATCATCACGGACTTTGAGACTCTTGCAACCATCCTCTTCACCCATCAGGTCTACAAGAACTATCCCTTTGCCTTCATCGAACGCAAGTTGTTCACCGAATTGACACGCTGGCTGAACAAGTTGACCGCGCATGACCTGTCCTCGCTCGACATGCGCGGCGTGAACACCATCGATGAATGGCTGACGCGTCTGGATGAAGCCGGCATGTTCGTCTTTCACTCCACGGGCACGAGCGGCAAGTTGAGTTTCTTCCCGCGCAGTCAAACGGAGAAGAAAGCCTGGGTCGAAGGCACATACACTTTCCTCGAAGCCTTCATGACGGGTATCCGCGATCTGCATCTGCCTGTCTTCTGGCCCGCGTATCGTACCGGAAGGCAGGCGTCCATGCGCCTGATCACACATTTTGGTCCGGCGCTGGCAGGGGATGAGGCGGAGTATCACAGCCTGTTCAACGCACCCATGTCGGCGGATTTCATGTCGCTGGCCATGCGCATGAAACATGCCCAGGAACACGGCGACCTGACGGCGATGGATACGATCAAAGCCATCTTCAAAACGAAGGGCGAGATCGTTACGCTCAAGGCACGCAAGGCAGGTCTCACTAAAAGTTTCTTCGACAAGATGGTGCGCGAGTATCGCGGTCGGCGGGTCTTCCTGATGGCATCCGCCACGGATCTCTTGGATGTGGCGGTGGAGGGCTTGGCTGCCGGACAGGAGAGAGTCTTTGCGTCCAACTCGGTTCTTTTGACGGGCGGTGGCTTCAAGGGACGCCAGACCATTTCGGATTGGAAGGACATCCTTAAAAAGTTTTACGGCGTGGATCAGGTCTTCATGTCTTATGGAATGACCGAACTCAACACCTATAACATCGCCTGTTCCAAGGGCGTATATCATGTCTTCCCCTGGAACATCCCAATGGTATTAGACCCGGACGGTACGCCTTTACCGCGCAGCGGAGTACAGACCGGTCGCGCTGGTTATTTCGATCTACTTGCTCAAACCTATTGGGGCGGCATCCTGACCGGCGATCGCATTACGGTCCATTACGATGAGGAATGCGGTTGCGGCTGGAAGGGTCCGTGGATCGAAGATAACGTCCAGCGCTTCAGCGAACTGATGGGTGGCGAGGACATCATTTCCTGTGCTGGCGTGCAGTCGGCCTACAGTGACTTCATGGAATATATTGCCGCTGATGTACCGGAGGGAGCGTAGGTAGTATGGACGTTGCCGCATTGACCATGCTGGTTTTTGGAATGGTGATCGTGGGATCGGGGTTGGCTGGACTCCTCGTACCACAACTCCTTCTGAATGTGTTGGGCATATCGGAGAGTGGTCACAGCACCCAACTCTTCGTGATGGCGACCTCACAGGCGTCGCTGGCGATGGGACTGTATTACATTCTGGCTTCCGTAAACGAAACACGTATCTTCTTTCAGTGGAGCGTGCCGTTGCGGATCATCAACTTCCTGGTGTTTGCCGTCATGATCCCACTGGGCATTGCACCAACGCAATGGCTGCTGGTGGCTGGACTCGAACTGGCAGGCGCATTGGCAACAGCGATTGCATTGACTTCCAAAAGCGACTTCACATACAACCCGTTCCATGTATTACCGATTGCCAGTTTAACTCTGGCATTGATTGGAGGCATCCTCGCGTTCAAGCCATTTGGCATCTATGGCAGCGCCTCTGCCTTCCTGCTGATCTCCAGCGCCGGCATGATCTACACCTATCGCCGTTTCGCGCCTGCGATCCCGGATCCATCCCGATAAAACAATCCAGCCCCCCCTTAGCGACACGGACGGAACACCCGTCCGTGTCTTTTTGTATCATGCCGTCCATGCCTGAACCTCAAGATCAATTCGTTGCCTCGATAGCCTCCGAAGCCGTGGAAGTGTTGGAAGATCATCTGCTCTTTCCGGGTGGGTATCTATTGCCGCTCTCCGCACGCGGAACGGGTGTACCGGGAATGACAGATCGCCCCTGGTCGCGTTTGACCTCGGATGTCTTCTATCCCAATTTACCAGTGATGTATTCCTTGTCCATGCGCCGTGAACCACCGGATGTTCTGCGTGG
>JAKOVF010000389.1 GCA_029782225.1 Chloroflexota bacterium
GCTTTCCACTTATAAAAGGAGGTTTTGCTGAACCCATGCTGGCGGCTCAACTCGTCCAGCGACACTCCGGCTTCGGCTTCTTTCAGGATCTGCACGATCTGGCTTTCCGAGAATTTCGATTTCTTCATGGCAAGTGCTCCTGGCTCTATTTTGCCATGAGTTTTCCACTTCTCACTGGCATGATTTTACGGGAAGGTTACCTTTCATGGCTGTATCCAGTTTCTCGTCCAGCAGCACACTGGATTGGCGATACAGGCTGCTGCGGGATACAGCCAGCACTCGGCATACCACTACTTTCGGGTACAGTTCGCTCATCTGCCGGCTCAACTCTCGCTTGGTGGCTTTGTTCGGGGCAAGAGCCTCAAGGCTTTTTTTGTGATTTCAAGTTCCAGGCTCAACCTGCCAGCCAGGCGCTCCAGTTCCTCGATCCGAGCTTGTTGCGGATCCACCTTCGTCCCGCTCTCGAAGATCTGGGCAGCATTGGTCACAAATTCGCTCTTCCAATGCGAGACCAAATCCGGCTTCAGGTTATACTCTCGACATACCTCGGCAGTGCTCTTATTTCCACTGAGGATTTCCAGTACCACCTTCGTCTTGAACTCTGCACTAAAGTTTCTTCTTGTCCGGGCCATCTTGCACTCCTTCTTGAACACAGTTTATCTTGTTTTTGCCCTGTGTCTCTTTTAAGGGGTGCATTACTGGCCATTAGCTGAAGGACAAGAAATCTTGAGGAAAAATTCCAAACATAGGTAATGAAATTGGGAGGGAATCGCGCAGAGAAAAAATCCACGGCGATCCATGTGATAACAGTTGACGCCGCTGCAAGGAACATCGCGAGGCGGGTGTTAAACCAGGCTACGGCAGAAACCGGCACGAGGTAAATCAGAGCGAATGTAATGCTTGGCCCGGTCAAAAAATCGATGATCCCAATGGTCGGAATTGCCAGAAAGGACACAGTCAACCACCAGGCCACTGCTCTCTTTTCAGGAATCACTGGATTAGTTATAAAATTCTTCATCACCAAAACTCCAAAATTCCGGTAATCCAAAAGACGGCGTTCTTCGAGTTTTGCAGGAATGCCATCCGGCCACAACAATTTCTCCGATCTATATCTGGTGGCTGCGCACCTCACTTTTTATGTGCATCTTAAGCTTTTTGCCTGCCTGCTTTTTCCTCTTTGCAGCCACGCCGCAGCATAGCCAGGCTTTCAGACGCTTCGGGGGCAACTACTGCCGTGATCCGCATCTGGGGTTCGAGACGAGTCATCGCAGTCGGGACAAACGCATGGCCTCCTTCTGTACATCGGACGAGAACACACCCGGGCGGTAATCCAAGCATTCGTACTTCCTGCCCGGCAAATGGAGCGCCGTCTTCCACGATGAAATCAATCACCATGGGCTCTTTCAAACTGATGTGAGAGTCATCCCGCAGCAGGTCACGTTCAAGAAGTGCTTCGTAAATTGGTAATTCCTTTAGCAATTCGGCAACTGCATAGGCAAAGAAGCAGGCAACCAATAATGGCAGCATTTGCTGATAATTGCCTGTCATTTCGACGATCAGGACAATACCGGTCAATGGGGCGCGCACGATCGCCGTAAAGTATGCAGCCATGCCGACCACTGCAAAGACTGCAGGTATCGGTACGGCTGCGGGGAAGAAACGATTCCCAATCTGGCCCAGCGCCAGGCCAAGCAAAGCTCCCAACGCCAGCAAAGGGGCGAAAATGCCCCCTGCCGCACCAGTTGCATAACTTGAAGTGGTTAGAAAGAACCGAACAACAAATAGGAGCGGTATCGCGACCAATGCCAGGTCTCCTGCCAGAACGGTTTCGGCCAGAGAGTGGCCTCCGCCAATTGCCATGGGATAAAACCAGCCTACGATTCCAACAGTCGCCCCTACCCCCGCCGCAACCACAAGATTCCAACGTCCTTGTACACGGCTAAACAGATTCATGGTGCCTAGCAGACTTCGATTAAAAGCAACGCCTAGCAACCCCGCCAGGATGCCCAACACAGCAAATAAAGGCAGAGATGCAGTAGGCGGGCTTGGATAAGCAGGAATCGAGAAAACAGGGAACGCACCAGAGAGGAGGCGTGACACAATGTCAGCAATGACTGCCGCCAGGAATGCCGCTCCAAAGACGAATGGATGGAAGTCACGCTGGATCTCCTCCAGCACAAATATCACTCCGGCTAAGGGGGCGTTAAAGGCGGCTGCAAGACCTGCCCCTGCACCCGCAGCCACTAGGGTTCGTCGCTCCCGCGGCAACACCTTGAGCCACCGGGAGATGGCCTTCCCGATCGCTCCCCCCATTTGAACTGTTGGTCCTTCACGGCCGAGAGCCAGCCCGGCACCAATTGCCAAGGCTCCCGCAATGAATTTGATCGGCAACACGCGTTTCCAGTTCAGGATCCGCAAGCGGTGCAGGACGGCCTCGAGATGAGGAATGCCGCTTCCACTCGTTTCGGGTGCAAAGCGCTGCACCAGAAAAACAGACAGAGTAGCCCCTACGATACTAAAGCTGAGAGGAAAGATCCAGCCCCAGAGGGGAAAATGATGAGCCCACTCAATCAACCCATTGCGGACCGCGTCCTCTGCTGCCAACACCGCGCGGAAGAGAGATGCGATCAATCCAGCCCCTAGCCCTACCAGCGCCGCGCGCGGGAACATGCGCCGGCGTTGCTGGCGAATCATGAGGTCTTCTTGAATTTCAGAATCTGCTTCAACTTCGGAAAGCATAGTGTCTTGCAGTTGATTGTTATCTTGGTCGTTTTTCATGTGAATATTTCTTGGAGAAATCTGAAAGTTGATCAGACTGGCCGCTCAAACAAGTCATCCCGCCGCTCGAATCACTTGATACATGTTAATTTCGCGGTGGAGTCATCCTAACCGCCGATCCTCAATTATTCATTCTTCCGCCGGTAGATTCTCGAATCAGTAACTTTGGCCGGATTCTGACCTGCCTTTCTTCCAACGATTTGTTATTGATGAGTGCCATTAACATCATCACCAGTCGACGGGCAATCGCGTAGACGGGCTGATCCAGGGTAGTCAATGGCGGCTGGGTATGAGCTGCATCTGCAATACCATCGAACCCTGCGATCGCAATATCACGTCCTACTTTCAACCCACGTTCATGAGCTGCATGCATTGTACCGATTGCAGTGAGGTCATTTACACATACAATCGCAGTCGGAGGATGGGCCAGCATCAGCAAAATTTGCGCTGTCTGGTAGCCGCCTTCCGGCGTCAAGTCAGCACGTGCGACGAACGTCGAATTTTCAGCAATATGTGCTGCATCCAATCCTGCCTGGTAGCCAGCGTAACGGTCGTGATCAATCTTAAGTTCTGGCGATGCACCCATATAGGCGATGCGACGATGTCCCTGGTTAACGAGATACGCCATCAGTTCCAGAAAGCCATTATATGAATCTGCCTCGATGCCAATAAAATCCAATTGAGAAAGCGACCGTTCCAATGAGACATGCGGGACGCTTTGCTCCGCAAGGTGCTCCAGCCGCCAATCATCGAGACATATCCGGTTCACAATCATTCCATCCACTTTGCCTCCCTGCACCCAACGCCGATAGAGCGCCTGCTCGATAGGGCTGGCTGGAGGAGCAGTGCTTACCAGCAAGTCGTAGCTGTGTGCAGCGGCCTCATCCCCAAGGCCCGCAATGAATTCAGAGAAGAATGGATCGGCAAAACCGGCACTGTTGGCTGGGATGATGTAGCCAATAGTGTCTGTCCGTTGACGGCGCAATTGGCGGGCAGCACGGTTGGGTGCGTAGCCCATTTCCTGTGCAGTCTCTGTAACGAGCTTGCGAGTGTCCTCGGAAACATCATCATAGCCGTCCAGGGCTCTTGAGACGGTAGTGATCGACAGGTTCAGTCGGTGAGCAACATCACGAATCGTTGTGCGCATATTATTCGGTTCTCAAAACGTTTTGGGAATTGTATCATGGCCCTAGAATGGGGGAAAGTTCTCCAAAAATGGGCTTGACAAAACTAATCCGGCTGTATATACTAAAAATAACTGACTAGTCAGTCATATATTCCCCATAAGGAAAACTCCATGTCCCCCCGCCCTAACGTGAGTGATGAACGTAAAAACCAGATCATTAATGCCGCTGAGGATGTATTCACCCAAAAAGGTTTTGATGAAGCTCGCATGGATGATATTGCCACTGAAACAGGTCTCAGCAAGGGAACACTGTACCTGTACTTCAAGAGCAAGGATGACCTTATCATTGCCATCCTTGACCGCATGTTTCAACGCGAGTTCAGGCAATTAGAAAACTTACCTCAAGATGGGCTGAGTGCAACGGATGAGATCTGGAAAATAACAGACTTGCTCACCCAGGAAATTCTTGGTTTGCTGCGCCTGATCCCCATTGTCTATCAATTTCTTGCACTGGCGTTTCGCAACAAATATGTTCAACTGGCTTTGAAGAAATACATCAATCGCTATCTTGACATCCTTGTGCCAATCATTCAGCGCGGAATTGATTCGGGCGAGTTCCGTCCTGTAGATTCGCGGGAAGTTGCTGTCGCCATGGGAGCAATGATGGAAGGAACATTGTTACTCTGGGTATACGATAAATCGCTTGTGGATCCGGGCCATCACATCCACTCGGGCATGAAGTTATTGTTGGAAGGTGTTCAGGCGCGTCCCAGTTGACGCGCCTCTTTTTTTAAGTCGATAACTGACCGATTGGTCAGTATAAGAAGTAACTCGAATGACGAATAAATCTCTGATTGATGCGCCGCCTGGAAAACTTCTCAGATTCGGACTCCGCCTGCCTATCTGGCTTTTCCGCGTCCACCTGGACTGGATGCTGGGTGACCGTTTTCTGATGTTGACCCACACCGGAAGAAAGAGCGGAATGTCCCGCCAAACGGTCATCGAAGTGGTGAAACATGACAAAGCAACTGACACCTACTATGTTGTCTCAGGATGGGGCAAGAAAGCGGACTGGTACCAGAACATTCGCAAGTCTCCGCATGTCACGATCCACGTTCGCGGACATAAATTCCAGGCTATTGCGGAGTTTGTCGGGTTGGAAAAAGCCGTTGAAGTTTTGCAATCGTACGCGCGTGAACATCCTGTGGCATTCAGCGAGTTGAGCGGACTCTTCCTGGGCGAACGTATGAAACCGGATAGTGACGCGCCGTTGCGGATTGCAACGAAGATGCCGATGGTGGCTTTCCACCATGAGCAAAACTAATACAGAAAAGGAGTATACGAGATGCAAATTGTCATTTTGATCGTTGCCATGATAGTTATCGGATTGATCGTTGGCTGGCTGGCAGGACCGATTTGGAAGAACAAGCGTCCCATCGGGGTGCGCGGCGATTACATTGCAGCGGTCATCACCGCCATCGCAGTTGGTTTTTGGGATTGGTATGTGATCCCCGCGATGGGGTTTAGCGAAAACCTGCGCAATCTCGGTGTTGCAGCCGAGCCCGCATTGGGCGCATTGATCGTTTTATGGATCATCCGCCTTGCAAAGAAATAGATGGTCAAATAAACACAATAAACTTTAGAATTTCACTGGAGACAACAGAATGGCGAACAATAAGAACATCCTCATCAGTGGAGCGGGTATCTCCGGCTTGACACTGGCATACTGGTTGCAAAAACGTGGCTTTTCTCCAACCATCACCGAAAAGCGACCAGACCTGATCGACCGTGGCTATATGATCGATTTCTACGGTTCAGGTTTTGATGTCGCAGACAAAATGGGTCTGGTTGACGCTTTGCAGGCAAGGTCAGATCAATATCAAATTACAGAAGTGGCTTTTGTCGATAACCACAACCAAACACGTGCAAAGCTCGACATGATCAAGTTCAGGAATTTGCTGAACCATCGATATTTTCCATTGATGCGCGGCGACCTGGAAACAGGAATTCTCGAAAAAGTAAAAGGCATCGCCCCAATACTTTTCGATACAACCATTACATCACTAAAAAACCAGAAGGATGGCGTAAACGTTGAACTATCGAACGGTAAAAGCGAAACCTACGACCTGGTCATTGGTGCGGACGGAATTCACTCAGGAGTCCGTAAATTGACCTGGGGTGAAGAGAATCAGTTCAGTCACTTCCTTGGCTTTTATGTAGCGTGCAGTGTGATCGAAAATTTCTTTGACACGCCAAATGTTTGTCTCGGACATTTCGAACCTAACGTGCAAACCACAGTGTATTCCATTGGTGAAAACAAACTCGCAAACTTCTTTGCCTTTCGGTCTGAGCCATTAAACATTCATGGTCATGAAGCACACATGCAGGCGCTGACAGATCGCTTCGAAAAGCTCGGCTGGATTTATCCACAACTACTTAACGAAACTCAAAAAGCCGACCATCTCTTCTTCGATGCGGTTGCGCAAATTCAGCTCGACCAATGGCATAAAGAACGCGTTGTGTTGGTTGGTGATGCCTGTCAATGTCTAACACTGCTCGCAGGTCAGGGTGCTTCGATGGGAATGGCAGGCGCTTACATGCTCGCAGATGAATTGCACAAAGCAGACGGTGATTATAAAACTGCCTTTCCCAGCTACCAGCAAAAACTCAAGCCCGAGATCGAACGCAGACAGAACGATGCCCGTGGACTGGCAGGATCATTCGTTCCGAGAAATAAGTTTGAAGTTGGCATGACTCACTTCTTCCTCAACGCCGCCTTCGTTCCAGGCTTTAGCACTTTGTTTAAGAATCAAATTGGCGCAAAGAGCATTATCAAATAAAGGTGCATGCGATGACAGATCCTTTCATCATCGAGACAAATCGCCTCACACGTGACTTCAAGTCTGTTCGCGCCGTAAACGAGTTGACTCTGTCTGTAGCCTCTGGCGAACTGTTTGGGTTGGTCGGTCCCGATGGCGCGGGAAAGACGACGACCCTCCGTCTCCTGGCCGGATTGCTGGATATCACGGATGGCGAGGCATCGGTGCTGGGATTCGATTTGAAGGAGAAAGCCGAATCCATCAAGTCACATACTGGTTACATGGCGCAGCAATTCAGTTTGTATGGGGAATTGTCGGTAATGGAGAATCTACAATTCTTCGCAGAGTTGTTTGATGTGGATCAAAAAGATAGCGCCGAACGCACGGAGCGTTTATTGACCTTTGCCGGTCTGACCGAATTCAAGGAGCGCCGTGCAGCCAATCTTTCGGGCGGAATGCAGAAGAAGCTCGCACTAGCCTGCACATTGATCCATGAGCCAGAGCTCCTCCTGCTCGATGAACCGACCACCGGTGTAGACCCCATCTCCCGCCGCGAATTTTGGAACATCCTTACCGAACTACATTTGCAAGGCACAACGATTTTAGTCAGTACCCCTTACATGGATGAGGCGGATCGCTGTTCACGCGTTGGCCTGATGTATGCGGGCAAGCTGGTGGAGTGTGATTCCCCGCAGAAGATCAGAGAAAAGCTCGAAGGGGAGATCATCGAAATCCAGCCCGAAGACTGGCAAAAAGCCCTGAAAACGGTGACGGGCCTCAACGGGGTCCGCGAGGTGCAGACCTATGGCGAGTCGATCCATTTGTTGGTGGATTCCGGTAAGCGTCGGTTACCTGAGATCGAACGGGTCCTCCGAAAAGCAAAAGTGCCCTATCGCAACATCCGCATTGCACCCGCGCGCATGGAAGAGGCGTTCATCTCGTTGATTCGGAAGTTGGAGGCGTGATGCAAATTCGTCACATTTGGGCTGTGACCCGCAAGGAATTCGATCACATCGTGCGTGACCGAAGCACCTTAATTTTAGTGCTATTTACACCGACGTTGGTCTTGCTGTTGATGGCTTATGCGTTGACCGTGAATCTGAAAAACATTCCCATCGCGGTATTGGATATGGATCGCAGCCAAACGTCGCAGGCATTCATTCAACAGATCACAGCCGGACAGGATCTGGATGTTTACGCCTATGCAACAAGCATGGAACAGATCAATTCCATGTTGATGCGCGGCAAGATCAAGGCAGCCGTGATCATTGCGCCCGGCTTTGCCAGCGAGTTGCAGGCGTTGAAAGGCATTCCACTGCAGGTCATCATTGACGGCACGGAACCGGAGAGCGGCAACTTCGCGGTCGAACATATCGAGAATCGCGCCGAGCAATTCATCGACAGCATGCTGACTCGGCAGTTGCGCGCACAAGGCATGTCAATCGACTCGTTGCAGCCGCTCGACCTGCGTGTGCAGACTTGGTACAACCCGGATCTCAAGCCGCGCAATGCCCTGATTCCCGGATTGATCTCCATGGTACTGGGATTCCCTGCCCTTTCGGTAGCGTTGACCCTGGCACATGAACGCGAACATGGCACCCTCGAACAACTGCTGGCTACACCTATCAGTCGTGCAGAACTCTTGCTTGGGAAGATCATTCCCTACATTATTGTGGGGCTCGCGAACGCCATCATCATTCCGCTGCTTTCCATCGCATTGTTCCACATTTCGCTGAACGGAAGTTTTGCGCTGTTCTTCGGGCTTTCGGCCATCTTCATGTTCGCGGTCTTGAGCATGGGCATGATTGTTGGCGTGTTCATGCAGACACAGGCCGCAGCGCTGGCGCTCTCATTTCTGGTGATCTTCTTCCCCGGGTTTTTCCTGACTGGCATCTTTTTCCCTCTGGTCTCGATGCCTGAGGAGGCGCGGCTTGAAGCATTGGGTTTGCCCGGCACACATTACGCCATCATCACGCGTGGCATCTTTTTGCCAGGCGTGGGCATGGACGTGCTCTGGCCTTACGCAGTGATGATGCTCGGGCTGGGTATAGCGTTCACAGCGGTAGCCGCGTTGTTCTTTCGGAAGAAACTGGGATGAGCGTCAAAAGATTTTTAACCACAAAGGACACCACACTTGCACCGCACGCAAGTGCAGGTGAGTATGCAAAGAAAGAACAAAAGAGCCTTTGTGCCCCTTCGTGCCCTTTGTGGTTGAAGGTTTTTCGAGATTGGAGCTAAGAGCCGATCATGCTGAAACGAATCTGGTCTTTAATCATAAAAGAATTCATTCACCTGCGCAGTGACTGGTGGCTACCTGCCTTCATGCTCATTGGTGGTGCGTCAGAGTTACTGGCAGTGGCGTGGGCCACCTCGCGACCAATCACCAACCTGCCACTGATGGTGTTCGATCAAAGCCAAACCGCCGCGAGCCGAGCGCTCGTGGTTGGGCTGGAAAATACCAACACCTTTGCCAGCCCTCAACCAGTCAACGATATGCAGACGATTCAAGCTGCGATGGATCGCGGACAGGTCAGCGCGGCGCTCGTTATCCCGCCTGATTACGCCGAGCAGTTGCAGTCATCCACGGGTAAGCCAAATCTCTTGATGATTCTGAACGGATCAGAATCCACGCCTGCACAGGCAGCGAACCGCGCGGTCCAGGGCTTGGCGCGGGAGATTGACCAACGCATCCTGATCGGACGCCTCGGCCTGAGCGATGAACAATTTAGCGGGTTCAACCCCAGCCTGCGCGTCTGGTTCAATGAAAACCTATCGGAGGCGCTTTACACCACTCCTGCCGAATTGGGATTGATGCTCGAGTTTACCACCCTGCTGTTTGCCGCGCTGGCATTCTCACGCGAGCGCGAACTCGGGACGATTGAGCAGTTGCTCGTGATGCCATTCTCTTCACTGGAGATCATCATCGGAAAATCCATCCCGGTCATTATCGTTGGTTTTGCAGATTTTCTGCTGATGCTTGGCATGATCCATTTTGCATTCGGTGTGCCGGTACGCGGCTCATTCCTTCTATTGCTTGTCCTTGCCTTTGGTTATCTGCTGGTCGAGCTTGGTAAGGGACTCGTCCTCTCGGTCATTTCCAAGACGCAACATCAGGCTTTTCTACTCGTATTGTTGGTCGGCATGGTGGACTTCATGTTTACCGGCTATGCTGCACCTGTTGAAAGTATGCCGAAAGTGTTGCAGTGGTTTGCGAATGTCATCCCTGCCCATCACTGGTTGACGATCCTGCGCGGGATCGCGCTCAAAGGTGCGGGCATGGACGTGCTCTGGCCCAACGTGCTGGCGCTCGCAATTCTAGGAATTGTCATTGGCACGTTCTCGCTGCAATTTGTGAGAAAGGCTTTGGATTGAGAGTGACCACTCGTCAGTGAACAGTGATCAGTCTTCTATCGCCCTGACTACTGATCACTGATGACGGATTACCTCCTTCGGAGACAAGATGAATTCTACACAATCCACAATAGAAGTAACCGACCTCACTAAGCGCTTCGGTGACTTTGCCGCTGTGAACGGCATCAATTTTGAAGTCCATCACGGCGAGATCTTTGGCTTCCTCGGCCCGAATGGCTCCGGCAAGACCACCACTATCCGCATGATGCTGGGATTGATGAAGCCGACCAGTGGCTCGACTCAAATCCTTGGCATGAAAGTAGATGGCGACACCCGGCGGATCCGCCCGCGCGTGGGTTATATGTCACAGCGATTCAGTTTGTACAACGACCTGACCGTATTACAGAACCTGAATTTTTATGGCGCGGCCTATGGACTTTCAAATTCGGAATTGCAAACCCGCATCAAAGAGGCGCTGACGATGGCCGGACTTGAAGGGCGCGAGAATGCCAAAACCAAAGAACTCTCCGGTGGATGGCGTCAGCGCCTTGCCTTGAGCGCGGCCATTCTTCACCGGCCTGAAGTGCTCTTCCTGGATGAACCCACAGCAGGCGTGGATCCGCTTTCCCGGCGCGCGTTCTGGGATTTGTTGTATCAACTCATCGCCGAAGGCATTACTGTTTTTGTCACAACTCACTATATGGATGAAGCCGAACATTGCCATCGGCTCGCGTTCATTCAGCATGGCGACATCATTGCTTATGGAACTGCCGAACAGATTACAGCGCAAAAGATGCACGGCGATGTGCTCGAGATCGAACCGTCCGATGCACCGGGAGCGGTTAGAGCTCTGCGAACTGCACAGGCGGACCAGACCATCCCTATCAAGGAAGTAGAACTCTATGGTTCACTGGTCCATGTGGTGGCGCCAGATATCAAGAAGCATCAACGCGCCATCGAACGCGAACTACATAAAGCAGGTATTCGTACCGGTCATATGTCCGTGATCGCACCGTCCCTGGAAGATGTTTTCATCTCTGCCATGAAAAAATAGGACCCTCACCGTTACCCTCTTCCCCGGGGAGAGGGCCTTTAGGAGAACCCCAATGAAAAAACTTACTCTTATCCTAGTTCTGCTCCTTGCTCTCTTTACTGTCAGCTGCGGAACTTCCAGTAGCACCGTGACCCAAGCCTCAGGTCAGATTGAGGCGAAGGAGATCGCGATCGCACCTGAAGTATCCGGCAGAGTTGTCGAAGTGTCGGTCAGCGAAGGAGATTCCATCAAGGCGGGCGATCTGCTTCTTCGCCTGGACGACAGCCTGCTTCTGTCCGAAAAGCAGGCCGCACAGGCGGGGCTGGATTCCGCCAACGCGAATGTGCGCGCCGCGCAAGCAGCCCTGGATTCGGCCCAGGCGCAATACGACCTAGTGTTATCTTCCGCACTAGCCTCAGAGCCACGCCCGGAGGCATGGAAAGGATCGAAGCCCGGTGAGTTTGACGAACCTACCTGGTATTTCTCGAAAGATGAAAGAATCCAATCCGCGCAGACGGAGGTCGATGCGGCAACAAGCGCGTTGCAGGCAGCGCAGGTCAAACTCACCGCCACGGAAAGCAAGGCGGGAAACGCTGCATTTCTGGAGATTGAAAAGAAACTTTCCGATGCGCGCACAGCATTTGATGTGGCCAAAGCTGTGCTCGATCACACGAATAGCGCTTCGGATGGAACCAGATTGCATGACGCCGCGCAGACGGCACTTGACAAGGCCAGGACGGATCTAAAGAATGCCCAGAAAGATTATGACGACGCCCTCACCACGGATGGCGCTAAAGATGTTTTGAAGGCTCGCGCGGAAGTCGAAGTAGCGCGTGAACGCTACTACGTCGCTCTTGACGCAATGCGCGCCTTGCAAACCGGCGAAATCTCGCTTTCCGTTGTGGCTGCAAGCAAGGCTGTGGATCAGGCCAAAGCGTTACTCGATCAGGCACAATCCGCGTTGACCGCCGCGCAATCCAATCTGGACCTGATCAAGACGCAGATGGATAAACTTACAGTCCGTGCGCCAATCGACGGTGTGGTGCTGGTCCGCAGCATCGAAGCCGGGGAAGTGATTCAGGCAGGCATGCCCGCCTTGACCATTGGCAAACTGGATTCACTGAAGGTGACAGTTTATATTCCTGAAACTGAATACGGACAGATCAGCCTGGGGCAGCAGGCAAGCCTTCAGGTGGACTCTTTCCCTAACGAGACTTTCACCGCTACCGTCACACGCATTTCGGATAAGGCTGAATTTACACCACAGAATGTACAAACCAAGGAAGGACGCCAGACGACGGTGTACGCGATCGAGTTGACCACAGACAACATGGATGGAAAACTGAAGCCAGGCATGCCTGTGGATGTGACATTTGCGAATCAGGTTGCAGGAAAGTAAGGAGGCATCAGGGCTGTGAGATTCTACCCATTATGATCAAAGCCTGGAACGTCGACATGCTCCAGGCTTTCGGGCGTAGAAAGTGATTCGGATGGCCAGGTAATTAGAGTTCACTTCTTTCAGTGCACATTCTCGGATTTTAGATACTCGATTGCACGCTCGGCTGCCCACGCCGCACTGGTGAATGGTCCCAAACCTTCCAGCGAGGCTAACACTTCCTTGCCTTTAGAACCTAGTTGATCTCGTTGATCCAGTGCATGGAGAACGTGAAGAGCGCCGCGGCGAAAGCGCTCGGAATCAAAATGTCGCGTGATACCTTCGAGTAGCGGCAGGATCGCGGCACGACGGTATTTGATCAGGGCTTCCGAAGCCGCCCACTCCACGCCTATGCTATCATCCAACAATGCTTCGACTAAATCAGCAGCAGCTGATTGCTCATGAATTTCGCCCAGGATTTTGGCCGCTTCGCGCCGGCAGGGTTCCTTGTCCGTTTTCAACTGGTGGATCAAATCGGGGGCAGCCGCTGGACCCATATGGGCCAGCTGGAACCGCGCTGCATCCCGGACCTTAATATCATCAGCTTCAAGATCAGCCAGATGACTTCTAATTTCTTCCTCAGTGTCCATTACTCTCTCCTATTCTAAAAAAATCAATCTTATTGTACCCATCTGACCTATAAGAATCGTTGTAGATTTGTCAGAAAGATGTCAAATTGCCTCTCTCCGATCATACATAGCGGTTGAGCTTACCGTGCCGATAATCTGTTAAGAGTCTTGTAACATATTCGCAGGATTTTCATAAGATTGGCTGATTAACATGGCGGTATTCCAACAAGGAGCGAAAATGCACAAATCCCGTTTTTTATACAGCCTGCTCATCATCACATCGGTGCTGTTGAGCGCCTGTGGAGCATCGGCAGCCACGCCAGACACAATGATGCAAGACACCGCCGCGCCTGACACAATGATGCAAGAGACCGCCACACCCGATGCCATGATGATGCACGAAACACCTACCCCAGATGCAATGATGATGCACGAGACGCCTACAGCCGATGCCATGATGCAGGAAACACCCGGTGCCATGATGGAGTCACCGGCCTGGTTCACCACTGCCCTCACTGATGCCAGCAGCGGCAAGGCATTTTCGATCAATGACTATAACGGAAAAGTGGTCTTGATCGAGACTATGGCCGTGTGGTGTTCCAATTGTCGGAACCAGCAGAACGAGATCAAAGCACTCCACCAGCAATTGGGTATGCAGGAGGATTTCGTAAGCGTTAGCCTGGATATCGACCCCAATGAAAACATCGACAATCTAAAATCTTATTTGGGCACTACCGGATTCGACTGGCTTTATGCCGTGGCTCCTGCCGAAGTCTCACGTGACATCGCCTCCGAGTTTGGGGACCAGTTCCTTAACCCGCCCTCCACACCCATTATGATCGTTGATCGCCACGGCGTTGTCCACGCCTTGCCGTTCGGGCTTAAGAGCGCCGGCGATCTGATGCAGGATGTGAATATGTACTTGAACGAAGGCATGTAGAAAACCAGTGGGAGCACAGGAGGAGTTTTGTCCCGTGCTCCCACTCTTCGTAGATAATCATGGAAGCCATCTTCACCTCCCTTAGTCTGGGTTTATTGGCGACTACCAGCCCGTGCGTTCTGCCGCTATACCCCGGTTTTCTCGCTTACATCTCCGGTGGACAGGAAAGTCTGCAAGGAAAACGGGACCGCTACCTGCTCGGCTTTTTCGTGCTAGCTGGCGTCCTGAGCATGATGCTGGCGCTGGGTGGTCTGATCGCGTTGCTTTCCATATCTGTGGGACGCGCCCTTTCAGTCATCATTCCGTTTGCGGATGCCATCATTATCCTCCTGGGCATATTACTGCTTCTGAATATCAACCCGTTCAAGCGTTTGCCGCAGGTGCAGGTTCCTGTTCTTTCCCACCCTTTTGTCAACGCGTTTATTTATGGCTTGCTTTATGGACCGATCGCCCTGCCGTGCTCGGGCCCGTTAGTGGTCAGCATCTTCGCTCTTTCCTTGACCGTGTGGGAGGCGCTCAGCAAGCTGAGCATCTTCTTCTGGTTTGGGATGGGATTCGGTTTGCCTCTCCTGGTGCTATCCTTTCTTTCAGGTACTGCTCAAAGGTGGATCACACGGACATTCGCAATGCACACGCGGCTCATCAATTTGTTGAGCGGGTTTCTGCTGATCGGCGTAGGAATATATGATTTGATCAGCAACTGGGAATTGATTCGTATCTTTCTACAGGGGTGACTAATCTCGGGAGGGGATTATCCTGATGAGAACTCTAATCCGATTTCGGTTGTAGCATCCGGAGCAAAGTCTCGTACTCCTCACGACAAGCCGGACACACATCCAGATGCTGCCGGACAAGCGGCATCAAAAGCAGCACATTTTCGCCACGATGAACGGCTTCGGCAAACTGATCCAGCACGGCAAAAACCTCATCGCAGGAAATCTGAGGCTGGTCGGGGTTTGCTAATGATTTCAGCAGTTCTTTCGTTCCAGGATCCGGCTGGTACCATTTTTTGAAGCGCTGTTTAAACCGATCAAAAACTGATTTCATGATATTTTCTGTGGTCCTGAGATCAAATTTCCTTACGAAGCTTGAACCTTGCTATAAATATGTCACATGCAATTCTCCTTCTCATGGGGGGAAAACCGACACCTCGCAAGCTTTAGGATGAAGCCTCGGAAAGGTACTATAATCCGGCACTGACATTTCGTTGATATACACCTTGGAGGTTTGATGCAACGCAAAACACTGCTTGTGGGGGCCGGCATTCTTGTTCTACTAACGATTGTGACGGTTATTTTCTTGCTCACCAGCAAGCCATCTTATAGAGGTGCTGTCATAACTCCGCCGTGGTTGGCGCCGGAAATCAAACTGACCGATCATAATGGGCAGCCATTTACCATGAGCGGCCAGCGTGGGAAAGTGGTTCTGCTCTACTTCGGATACGTGAATTGCCCCGATGAATGTCCACTGACAATGGCTCATATCAAGCTGGCGCTTCAAAGCCTGGGAGATCGCGCCCGGGACGTACAAGTAGCCATGGTGAGCACAGATCCAGTGCGCGATACGCCACAGGCGTTGAAGGAATTTATGGGACACTTCGACCCATCGTTCCTGGGTCTGACTGGCACTCCCGCTGAACTTCAGAAAACCTGGGCCGATTATGGCGTGACTGTAGAACAAGGCGGCGAAACTCACTCCACGTTTCTGTATGTGGTGGATTCAGCAGGAGATGTCCGTGAGACTTTTCTACCTGATGCAGAGCCGGTCGATATTGCTACGGATCTAGACCTCCTCTTGAAGGGCAAATGATAAGTGGAGAAGCAAGAAGGATAATGATGAGAAAGGAAAGCCAGCCACACCCATCCCTGGAAAACCTGATTGAAGGAGAAGACCTTGGATTTGAAATCCTTCATCCAGGTGGACTAGAGATCACTCAGGAACTGGCCAATCTGTGTAATATTCATGCAGGCTCATTTGTGCTGGATGTTGCCTCGGGGACTGGCGAGACTGCCTGTTACCTGGCAGAAAAGTTTGGTGCCCGCGTGGTTGGCGTAGATGGTTCGGATCTAATGATTGAAAGGGCACGAGAGAAAGCAAACCAGAAAAAACTGGACATCGAATTTAGAAAGGGCGACGCTCATCGACTGCCCTTCGATGACGATACATTCGATGCAGTCATCTCAGAATGTACGATCTGTATCCTGGATAAGGAGAAAGCCATCGGAGAAATGAGGAGGGTGGTCAGGCCAGATGGATATGTTGGCTTTCACGATATCTGCTGGAAGGATCGCACACCACAAAGGATGAAAACCCGGCTGGCCGAAATTGAGGGGGAAAAACCTGAGACGCTTGAAGGCTGGAAGGTTTTGTGCGAGAACGCAGGTCTTGTAGACGTGCAAACGATCGACCGATCCTCTTTGATCCCTCCGTGGATGAAAGAGACCACGAAGAATCTCAGCCTCGCCAGCATCTGCAAGATCGTCCGCAAGGTGATCCGCCTCTGGGGATTTTCCGGACTGACGGAAGTCTGGGAATCTGAGCGGATCTTCCAAAGCAAATATACAGGGTATGGAGTCTTGGTCGGTCGAAAACAAAATGGATAAAGACGCCAGTGTGCGTATTAGCCGTGGCCCAGCACATGTATGAAACGGTCAGCGGTCATGAGCGCAAACAGCAGCGCCAGGTAAAGCAGGGAGAATTTATACAAGTGCAGGTCATTCCGGACACCGAGGGAGCGCAGTTCGGCATAAGCCAGTTGAATAAAACGCACGCCAAGCAGGAAAGCGCCGAGGCCATAGAGCGGACCTAAAAAGCCAAGCACGCTCGGCACAAGGGTCAGGCCCAGCAGGAAGGTCGAGTAAACGAGAATCTGGCGCTGTGTTGACTGAATGCCGCGCGCAACAGGCAGGACGGGCACGTCCGCGCGCGAGTAATCGTTATAAAGGAATAAGGTCAAGGCGAGAGTGTGAGGAATCTGCCAGACCGCCATGATGGCGAAGAGAAGCAATGCATTGAAATTGAGGGAGCCGGTCACTGCTGCCCACGCCACCAGCGGCGGCATGGCCCCCGCAACGGAGCCGATCAGAACGCTTGCCGGTGAATTTCGTTTCCACGGCGTGTAAAGCAAAACATAAACCAGCAGTCCACTGAACGCGAGCAGGGCGCTCAGCAGATTGACTCCAATCCCAAGGGTCAAAAAAGAACAAAGCGCGAGGGAGATGCCGAATCGCAGCGCATTTGCAGGAGCAATGGTACCGGTCACGAGCGGACGCTTGCGAGTGCGCGACATCTTACGGTCCAGGTCGCGATCCAGATAACAGTTTAGGACGTTGGCCGCAGCGGCCATCAACCCACCCCCTATCAACGTGAGCATAATCTCCAGCAATGGAGGCAGCCTGCCGGCCGCGACCAGCATGGCCGTCAGAGTCACGAGAAGTAGCAGGCTGATGATGCGCGGCTTGGTTAGTGCAACATATTCCCCAAACAGCACGCGCAGGCGCGATAGAGTAGGCACTGACGGTGTCGAGAGTGGGGGAAATTCCGATTCAGGGATTCTGGCTTTGAGTACCATGATGTTATAGATTTGTCTCCTTCGCTTTCGAATTGCCGCATGGTTCGATTTGTCGACGGATTGATTGGATCGACTGCCAGGATGTGTTGCCCATCGTTTACAAAATGCCGCGACGGGTGATTTACTCGATTTAGGGCGTGGGTGTCGCTTCAGGTGACTTTGCGGGTGGTTCGGTCGGCGCTTCAGTCGCTGCAGGCTCCTCCGGCGTGGACGGCGGCTCATTGCTCGTGCCCGTTACATTGAAGTCGACTCGCATTCCCTGTTGATAGTGGCCGGGAAGATTGCAGACTATCACATAGTGCCCTGCGGCCAGGTTGACCGTGACATTTCTACTATTGGATGGCGGGATATCCTCAGCGGCAGCAATGATCGTAACTGCCTCTTCTTTCACCCGGCCGGTCATCTCGTCCGTAGGAAGCTCATCGGCCGGCGAATCCGTCTGGATGATGATGAATTCATGTAACATATCATCCGCGCCGTTCACAATGTGAAAGGTGATCGGGCCGGCCTGTGCGCTGTACTGTGAGAAAGTGAGCTTGAACGATTCTTCTTTCACATCGATCACCTGCCCTGTAGTAGTTACTGCCTGTGCTTCTTTAAACTCTGTGCTGATTGGCGTCTGCATGGTCAAGCTGATGATCAGGGTAATGGGGATTGCCAATACAATACCCAGCCCAAAAGGCAGAGCGAACATACGGCTGTCGAACCTCAAGTGCATGAAATAAAGCAGCACGAGTGCCACCTTGACGATGGCCAGAAATATCAGGACGGCGATCTTGATGGCTGAAGGCAGGGCCGCAAGGTATCCCACCACAACTTCCAGACCCGTAAAAATCGCAAGAATAGCAAAGACAACCCAATATTTAACGGATGTTTCCTGTCTCTGCTCCATGGTTTGTGTGCTCATAACTCTCCTATCCTCACAGTAAATAGATCAGACTAAACAGTACGATCCATACAATATCCACAAAGTGCCAGTACAGACCAAAAAACTCGACGGCACCATAGTCACGGCTATTGTAGGAGTCACCAACGCCAAACAAGAGTAGCACGCTGGCCCATGCCAACCCGATGAGGACGTGAACTCCATGAATACCCGTGATGATAAAAAACGGAGACCCGAAGGTATTATCGAGCTTGATCCCGTCAGCGAACAGGTTGGACCATTCATAAGCCTGCCCCGCAATAAACAGCGAGCCTAAGGCCAGGACAACCAGTAAGTTCACCAGGAAGGCCGCAAGGCGGTTCTGTTTCACGGCTTGCAGTGCGCGCACGACGAAATAGCTGCTCATGACCAATACAAAGGTATTCAGTCCAATCAGGGGGATATCGACATGTGATCTGAACGCAGCGTACTGATCTGCATACTGAATACGAAAAAGGCCGTAGGTCAGGATCAGTGTCGTAAACAGGATCACCTCGTTGCCGAGAAAGAACCAGATGCCAAGTTTGTCTTTGTTAAGATATCCGGGAACAAGATTGGTGCGTTTGGCAGTTGCTTCATTTTCACCGACGTGTCTTACGGTAGATCGAGCCTCACTCATTCTGCTCCTCCGCTCTTTCAGTACGGTTTTCCCATACCCAGCCAATTATGGAAGCGAAAACCAATAGCACACCCAATATGCTAATCCCAACAGTGAAGACTACACCCATTGCAATTAGCACAATTCCTGTCGCCAGAAATATCGGCCAGAAACTATAGAGGGGTGTTGTCAGGTCTTCATTCATATATTCACCTGTTGTCCTTTCTCACTACTCTCATCAAGCAGCCTGTTGAAGATCCACACGATCAATCCCATATAGAGCATGTCGCCCGGTAGCCACATTGCCAATCCGCCAAGTTGTTGATCGGAGAGCGGCGTCAAACCCCATTTCAGGGAAGCATCGCCATAGAATGGGTAAAGCTGCCGCGACGAAAGAGCGATCAATGCAGCCAGGGCAGTGCAGGAAAACATCGCGGGCAGCAGGTACATAAGCTTGTACAAGGGTGTCACATTTGTCATAAGGTCTGATTTCAAAACTGGCAAAAAGCCGATGACTCCTGAAACCATAAACAGGAGATGTTCGACGATGTGCATCCACTCATGTGCAAGCGCAGCATCATACGCTGCAGGTAGGTGCCATATCCACATCACACCGTTGAACAGTGTAAAAGCAACAAGTGGATTCATCAGCACGGTCAAGGTGCGTGATGGAATCAAACGCCGAATCAGCCAACCCGGTGTACCCATCAACCACAAGGGTGGAGCAATGAAGCTCAACAACATATGCTGGGCCATGTGTGCGCTAAAAAGATACTCGTCTCCAAGCACATCCAACGGACCGATCAGCGCCAGGAACATCAGGAGGCTACCCGAATAAAAAGCAAGTTGTTGGATCGATGACACTGGCGTTCCCCAGTGGAAGCGGCGGCGCAGGGGACCAATCACCAGCGCATAAGCCAGGACCAGCAGGCCGTCTCCGATAATCACACTTGGTTCAAAGTTCCAGAGCGGTACACTCATTTCTTCAGACCAGATACAGCACAGTAAACAAGATGACCCATACCGCCGCCACAAAATACCAGAACCAGGTGCCAGCAGTGACAGCAACATGCCGCTCAGCGCTGAAATCACCGATGCGGGCGCGAGCAAAGTTCAGCGCCAGCACAGTCATTCCAACAATGACATGGAATGCGTGAAAACCAATCAGTGCAAAGAATATACCGCCAAAGGCGGCATCGTTTACCCTCATACCTGCATGATTGAACTCGAAGATCTGCCCGATGACAAATATGGCACCGAAGCTCAGTGTCAATAGCAGGTTCCACTTTAATCGGTCTATGTGATCCTCGGCAATCGCATGTTCTCCCCGCTGTGCAAAGACAACACTAGCCAGCAGAATCAGTGTGTTCAGGCTGGCAATCATGATATCGAAAGGCTTTGGGTGAGAGAAGGGCACGTCTGACCCACCGTTGCGAAAAAACAGATAGCTCATCACCAGGGTACCAAACAGCACGGTCTCAGCACCCAACACAAGGAATAGCGTGCTCTGCATCACCCTGATGTGGTTAGATTGAGCAAACCCGGCAGTTTTCATCTCTAATGCACCTCCTGCCCTGCGTCCCGTAGCTCCGGGTGTTTGACATCCCAAGCCGGGCGCGGACTGGCTACAGCGGGGATTTGCTTATCGAAGTTGCGGAGAGGCGGTGGCGAACTCGTCAGCCATTCGAGGGTGAAGCCATCCCACGGATCCGCGGGTGCATCCGCAGGTCGAGACAGGGTGCGGAAGAAATTGATGAGGAAAATCAAAATCGAAAGGGCGACAATAAATGCGCCAATCGTCATCAATAGATTCCAGTTTTCCCATCCAAGCCCAGGGCCATAGGTATAAACCCTGCGCGGCATCCCCAGAAGGCCGAGAATGTGCATGGGGAAAAAGACTATGTTCATTCCGATGAACATCAACCAGAAATGCCATTTCCCAAGTCCTTCATCGAGCAGTCGCCCGGACATCTTAGGAAACCAATAATAGATTCCAGACATCAGCCCGAAGATCGCACCTCCGAATAATACATAGTGGATATGACCTACCACATAATAGGTATCAGTCAGTTGCCAATCCAACGGGATGGTCGCGAGTTGCACACCGCTGATGCCGCCGATCGTGAAGAGCGACACCAATCCGAGGGAAAAGAGCATCGCCGCGGTGAAGCGGAGTTTCCCATTCCACATAGTCGCTAGCCAGGCAAAGATCTTGACACCGGTTGGCACCGCGATCAGAAAGCTATCGGCCGAGAATATCAACAACGCGAGCGGGGGCATCCCGGTTGCGAACATATGGTGGGCCCAGACAGTGAAACCAAGCACGCCGATCGCTACACCTGAAAGAACAACGATCTTGTAGCTAAACAGACGCTTACCGGAAAACACAGGCACAACTTCCGACACAATGCCAAACGCTGGAAGAATGAGAATATATACTTCTGGATGTCCAAAGAACCAGAATAAATGTTGCCAGAGCAGAGCACTACCGCCTTGTCCTGGAAGATAGAAATGTGTCCCGAGCAATCGGTCAAACAACAGCAGCATGGCTGCCACAGTCAACGACGGAAAAGCAAAAATAGCCAGAAAGGAATTGACCACCGTCATCCAGGTGAACAGCGGGATGCGTGAGAGCGTCATGCCCGGAGCGCGAAGTTCCGCCACCGTCACAATGAAGTTGATCGCGCCCAATGTGGAGGCTGTACCCAGCATGATCACCGACAGCGCCCAGAAGGTCATACCAGGTGTGGCGGAAAATGGTTGTTCCGTTAAGGGGGCATAACTGAACCAGCCCTTATCAGGCGGCCCGCCAAAGATGAAGCTGCTATAAAGGAATAACGAGGCGGCAAGGAAGATCCAATAACTCAGCGCGTTCAATTTCGGAAAAGCCATATCGCGCGCACCAATCATGAGCGGTACCAGGTAATTCCCCAGTCCTACAGCAATTGGCATGACGACCAGGAAGATCATCGTCGTGCCGTGCATCGTGAAAACCTCATCGTACTGCGCATTGCTCAAGACTGCGCCGTTCGGCCGAGCGAGTTGTAGCCGCATAAACAGAGCAAAAACCCCGGCAATCAGAAAGTAACTAAAGCCAGTCAATGTATAGAGGATACCGATGCGCTTGTGATCGGTTGTCAGCAGCCAGCTTAAGAGACCGTTAATCTCTCTGGGACGGGGTATGGAAGTAACGTTCGTTGCCATGATTTGCCTCTCTATTTGAGTGTGATGAGATATGCCAGCACTGCCTTGATCTGATCTTCTGAGAACTTATGGTCCATGTCGTTACCGGGCTTCATGGCCTGTGTATCTTCAAGCCAGCGGCGAAGGTTGTCTTCATTCAGATCAAAGATATCCCCTGCAAAACGTTGACGGGACATCAGATGTGTGAGGTCTGGAGCGGTAGCGTTACCGGGCCCGTCTTCTCCCAAATCATGGCAGGCAGAACACATTCCGTTCACGATGATGTCATGTCCGGTTTGCTGGAGATCATTTTGTGGCTGCGCGGGAGGCATTTGTTGGTTGGCAACCCAGGCATCGAAATCCGCCTGTGATTCGACAATGACGGTGAAGCGCATGTTGGCATGGTTCACACCGCAAAACTCAGAGCACTGTCCATGAAACTGTCCTATAGTGTTGCCCGACAGCCAGAGGTGATTGGTGACGCCTGGGATCACATCGATTTTGCCGCTTAGCTGCGGCACATAGAAGCTGTGAATCACATCAAATGAATCCAAATCCATCCGGACAGCCGTGTTCACTGGGATGTGCAATTCATTCGCTGTCTTGACGTTCAGATCCGGATAGTCAAACTCCCACCACCAGCGATGGCCGATCACATGCACTTTCAGATCACTGGCCTTGGGTGCCGGTGCTGCAATGGCCTTGATCGTACCCATCATCAGAATGAAGATCAGTATCACAAGCAGGATGGGCACTCCTGTGTAGACAGCCTCGACTACATACTGCCTATATTGTTGTGGAGGTGTCTCCTGATCCTGGGGCTTCTTGGCATGATGAAAAACGTTATAGAGAAGTAACCCCTCGACGATTACAAACACAACCGCAGCCATAATAAATATGATCCAATACAGTCTGGCTTGTTGTGCAGCAACGGGTGAAGCGGGGTTTAGGAAAAGAGGAATCGGCGTGTCTGGGGCTGCATTTTTCGCGGCAGGCACACATCCGCTGACAACTAGCAGGGTCAAAATGGAAATCAATCCACTGATCCGTTTTAATGATCTCATGCGATATAGTTTACACTTCATACTATAATATTAGGACAAATCCTATCGTATTTCTATTAGGGATTATCCCCCTTGCTACTCTAATTTCCAGTAGTATGCTTACTAGTGAAAATTGCAGTAATACGGGAAACGAATTTAGCTTGCCTGATAAGAATTATGGAACTGTGTATGAAGTATGATTCGATTATTCAGATCTTAGTGGTTGAGCATCGCAGTGTTGTGTCCAGTGGAATAGTAGCTGTGTTGAGCAGTGATCCGGGCCTCCACGTAGTTGGGAAAGCAGGAAATGAAGCGGAGATGCTTCGACTCTGTGAGAAGTATCACCCGGATCTTGTGACAATTGATGTTGACCTTCCCGGCGAGAGCAGTGGTACTGAGCTGATTCGTACATTGCGGCATCAGTACACGGGCATGCAAATCGTCGTGCTGACGAACAGGCTAGAGGAGGCTATCCTTTTGGACGCGCTGCGCGCCGGGGCTGTCGGCTACCTGTTAAAAGATATACCCGATGATGAATTTGTCCAAGCAATTCGAGATGCTTATCAAGGTATTCCCACTTTAGCTCGTGAGGCAACCCGCCTGTTAATTCATGCAGCTACCTCTAGGAGCAAGCAGGTTCTGACTCAACGAGAGCACCAGGTGCTCGAGTTGATTGTTCAGGGGGCAAGTAACCATGAAATTGCCAGGCGTCTTGCAATTAGTTCATCAACCGTTCAGTTCCACGTTGCAAATATACTAGCCAAGTTGAATGTTACGAATCGAGCAGAGGCCGCAGCTTTTGCAGTCAGTCATCAAATCACAGCAATACAAAAAACGGGAAACTCCAATCTTCATTGATCTGACCTCAATCAACCACGCTACGACTCTGACCGATTAACTGTCTCCGACAGGATAATTCAGATTTGGCCCTCTATGAAGCAGATGGTGTTCCCCATATGCTCGTAGAGACTTTTCCCAATCGAGAGAATCAAGCAACAGTCTATAAAAGGTCGCGTATTGGAATACTTAGGCAAGCGAATATCAGTCTGCACTTTTCATTGATATTGCGCCGATTCTCAAAGTGGGGGACTCTCCAGAAGTTATCCGTGCTGTAACGAGCAAAGCCGCCTCCCACCACATCGTACATCCCGCCGCGTGACATTGCACTCAAATAATGCTTGGTGAGACTCAATTGCTTGTCTTTGAGCTCGGAGGGTTCTTTTACAAGGATGGAATGCGCAAGAAGGAATTCAACGGACATGGCCTGTGGAAACTTCGGCGCTTCGCCCCAGCCGCCATAGCCCCAATCGTACGAATCAACCAGCGACTTTGCCGCGAAGGCAAGGCCCTCCTTCGTTGGAACCTCGCGCTTTTCAGGTTGGACTTGTGCTTGCAGATGTTGCGCCACCCGTTCCCCGACCTTATCCACTTCATCCTTTTGTTCCCTCCAGGCGTCCGCGAGACTCATCAGGATTTCTTTGAAGGATGGCATGTTATAACGGCGAACAGGCGGGAAGTATGTGCCTGCATAGAATGGACGCAGATCGGGTGTGAGAAATAATGACATCGGCCACCCTCCAGAGCCAGTCATGGCCACCGTGGCTTGCATGTAAATGCTGTCGATGTCAGGACGCTCTTCACGATCAACCTTGATATTGATGAAGTTCTCATTCATCAACGCAGCCGTCTCTTGATCCTCGAAAGATTCGTGTGCCATGACGTGACACCAATGACAGGCGGCATAGCCAATGCTGAGGAAGATGGGTTTGTTCTCAATTCTGGATTTCGATAGGGCTTCCTCGCCCCAGGGATACCAGTCCACAGGGTTCTCAGCGTGCTGCAAAAGATAGGGAGATGTTGTTTGTGAAAGCCAATTGGGCATGACTACCTCTAATTCCGGTGTTGATGCAAGATACTGTCGGATTATAGACCATCAGGTGTCCCAGAGGATGACTATTCCGCTTGTGCTGTTTGGGGGATTCACCGTTGAGTAGCGATCGTTATAATCGTTGCAATTTAGTGTTGGTACATCGTGAGGAGGCTAGAAGAAACCCGAAGGTACGGGACACTCCTGTATTCGGATATTTCCTCCACTTTCGTGCTTGCTTACTATATCAAAGGAGAATGGTTATGAAGAATTACCGCTGGGTATCTGCTTTTCTTGTCCTGGTATTTGCGTCTCTTGCCTGTCAGACCGTGCTGGGCGGCGGATCGAACCCGACCCCAACAGAAGTGTTCCCGCCCGCGGGAAATACAAACGACAGTTTCAATTTCAACGATAACTCAAGCATCAATACAAACGAATCAAGCGGCGGAGGGTCGAGCACCTCTACCGCGGGATTCCCTTTGCCTCCGGATGCCGAGTCTGTCACGGATATGGGTACCAATCTGGTAACGTTCCAGACGAAGATGAGCATCGATGATGTGATGAAGTTTTATCGGGATGAGCTGGGTAAGGCAGGTTATACGGAAAGAAAGGACCTGACTGTCACAGCCGCCGGAACGTTCAGCATGGTTTTCGATGGTGATCCCAGTGGCAAAGCACTTGCCATTCAAGGCGTGGATTTTGGCGGAAGTACAACCGTAACCATATCTCTGCAGGACCTGTAGAGATTCCAGGCAAAAAGAGCCTTGAGGCTATCCGGACCTCGAGGCTCTTTTTGCTTTGCACGGTCAATCCTTTGTTTTCAGTTCAGGCAGGTCTTCTCGTGGATGCCGGTCAACGCATTCCAGAGGGACTTGCACATCTTCTCGCAGGCCGCGACCGCCTCGTCCTGTTCTTCCGCTGTAAGAGCGGAGATGGCCTTCAGTATTTTCTTAGACTCGTGCCAATTTTCTCCGTGGACTTCAAAGTATGGCTCAACCGCTGCAGGCAGGGAGTAGTGGGTCTTCAGCCCGGCCAGCTTGCTTTGTGCTGTTGCGGGCTGCTGAGCCTCGAAAGCATACATCGCGCCCAGTGTAGATGCGCGTCTGGCAAATAGGGTGCGGGCGGTATCGATCAGCTTTTGCGTTTGTCGGATTTGAGGAGTTTCGATCTTTGCGCCCAGTGCCGCGGCGAATTCCTCCCACAACTCTGCGTGTTCGCGTTCTTCCTCGGCGGTCTCATCATCATGAAGAGTAGTCCAGCCTTCCGCCAGGATATTTATGAATGCCCCGTACTCGCTGGCATAGACTTTCAAGGCATCCACCGACAGCGTGCCGGCGGTCCATGCCTGGTAAAACGGATGCTTGAGCAAACTCCATTTCTCGAGAATCGAATCAAGTTGCGTCTTCATACGGGCCTCCTTTGATTGAATTCGGACAATATTACTCTAAATTTCACAATCAAGGAAGCAAAAAACCACCACCTGAGTGGTGACGATTTTAGTGAGGTCGCGGATTACTTGATCGTAATCGTCAAGATGTAATTGATGACCCGGCCGCCCTGTGGGACAACATCAATGATGTAATCCTGCGTGGATGGCAACTGCATACTGAAGCTAGTCACCCCGTTCTGGGCACGAGCGTAGGGCTGTCCGTCGCTGAAGCCCCAGATGGTCAAGCCGGCATCGTCGGGCGAGGTATTCAATGTTGCCTGGAGAGTTTGACCACCGAAGGCATAAGCGACATACGAGACGATCAAACCATTGACCGTGGATCCACTGATCGTGTTGGAAGTTTGTCCAGCGGCGAACTGAATGCGGGCCGCGATATCCACCGAAAAAGAGAAGTTCTCCGCAGTGGGGCCTCCGTATAGCTTAATGGAATAGGTTTGGGTGGATGGCAGAGTGCCCTGCCATCCCGCGGATTTTTGTGAAGCGGGTAGCAGCACGATACCATCCTGACCGACAACGGACATTGTCACATCGTTATTGAATGAGCTAACCATTGTAATCATTGGTTGACCTTTGGCCGCTTTCAAGTAATAGGACAGTGTTTGCCCGGCTTGGATTGTCCCCTGGTCGCCACCCTGTGTGGCTCCGGTAGAGAAGGCGATTTGCCTGCCAACCGGGGCCGGGCTTGCTGGCGGCTGCGTTGTAGGTGGAACTGCAGTAGGGATGAATGTGTTGGTTGGCATTGCCGTAGGTGGAATGGCAGTGGGTTGAGAGGTAGAGCTGGTAATTGGGGTACTGGCCTGCAGCGTGCCGGCGAGCATAGTTTCTATCTGGCCCGGCTGCGCCGGAAAAGTTGTCGGCTCTACGCTGACTCCGCAGGCCAGGATGACACAGGCAAATGTAACAGCTGTGAAAACCAGACGTGTCTTTGGCGTTATTTTTAGACGTAACATTCGTTCTCCTTTAAAAGTCACACATATAAGAATCGGTTCCATCCAATACATACGATAGAATGTAACCTATGTTCGCTTCGATTAAACACTGGATTCCGCCTCTGATCATGATGGCGGTCATTTTTCTGTTCTCGTCGCGCCCTGCGAATGAGCTGCCGTATTTTGACTGGGCGGATCAACTCGTCAAGAAGAGTGGTCATGCAATCGGCTATGGGTTGCTCGCCTACTCTTACCTGCGCGCGCTGGGCGAAAACAAAAATCGCTATAGATTGGCATGGATATTCTCGATCCTGTACGCCATTACAGATGAGATTCATCAGAAATTTGTTCCCGGCCGCCATCCTTCTCCGCTAGATGTGCTGCTCTTCGATAATTTGGGTGCACTGATCGCCTTGACTTTGAGCTATTTCTATCTACGGCGGAGCGAAATATCAAGAGTCCAGAGTCAGGTTCCCTTGAGGGATGATAAGACTTCGAACTCCAAATAGCAAAGGACGCCTGCTACCAGGCGTCCCTTGTCTCTCATCTCTCGTAACTCATTTCTCTCATTCTACTCAAACTCGATCTCGATCTCCTCATCGTCCTTCCAGTCTTCCATGCGCTCGAACTCGATCTCACCAAATAGTCCCTCTTGACGGGCAGTGACACGATAGCGCTTGATCAATTCCAGCAAAGCCAGAAATGTGACCACAATCTCGATGCGCGACGCCTTGTCTGCCAGCAGGCTGCGGAAACTTGCCCGCTGGATTGTTTTCATTGTTTTTGAGATCAGATCTATCTTCTCTCGGATCGTCACTTTGGGCGGAGCGATCACCGTACCGAGTGCTTTCTTTTCCTGGCTCTTGGCGAAAGCGGACGCCGCAGATGTGAGGAGTCCTTCCAGGGTAAGATTCGATAGATCGAGTTTCGCTTCAACCTTGGGCGGAGGCGCCACGCGCAAGTATGTCCGCAATCCCTGTTCCTGACGCCCCAACATCCATCCCGCGATCTCCTTATAGCGCTTGTACAGTCTCAACTGTTCCACAAGCGACGTCCCCGGATCTTCCTCCCCGGCTTCGCGCTGCGGCGGGCGGGGCAGGAGCGCTTCCGACTTGATCTGTACCAGCTTGGCCGCGATCACCAGAAAGGCTGAAATATCATCGGGCCTCAATTGATCCTGGGTGCTCAGGTAAGCGAGGTATTGATCGGTCACGGCAGCGAGCGAGACCGCGGTGATATCCAACTCGGCGCGTTCGATCA
>JAKOVF010000390.1 GCA_029782225.1 Chloroflexota bacterium
GGGACACATCACAGATGCGGCTTACGGCCCATTCCAGTTCCGGTAAGCTGGTAAACCCGTAGTCAATCAGGCCGTTCATGCCCAGGGAGAGTTCCCCGGAGCTGAACATCATGGCCGTAAAGCCCACCATTTCCATTGCGCGTGCTGAGGCGCAGTCATAAACACAAGGAACAAAAATAGCTTCGTTCGATTCCTGGATCAACTGCTTGAGACTCTTTCTGGCCACGACAATCTCTCCTTTTCTGAAAGTTGCTTACGAAAACTCAGCCAAGCCTTCAATGGCATAGGCCCGCACAGGCGACGAGTCCAGACCCTTTATGTACATGGGGGTGTAGGACATGAAAAACACATCTTGCTTGAGCAGCTCTAGGTTTTTCAACACTTCCAGGAACACGATGTTCTCCACCATGAGGATATCGTGGAAAGCGGAAATATCTTCGTTGTTGCTTTCCACAGAAACACCATCGCCAAAGCCCACGCATTTTACCTGCTTGTCTCGAAGCCATATAGCGGTGGCTGCGTTCACTAAAAGGCGCTTGTCCTCTTCCGTGTTGGTCTTTTCGGTAAAGGGCGGTATCCTGTAAGGCGAATCGAGGATGACAATGTCACCTGGCCTGATCCTGCCGGCGCTCACCCGCTCCAGATCCTCGGGGGTTATGTAGGCCCTGGGCCCAAGCTCGGTGAAGTTGAGGTAGAGGGCCCTCCCCAGGAAACTGGTGAGGGGCAGAGCGCTCACATCGGACCAGTCATCGTGATGGTGATAGGGGCATTCCACATGGGTCCCCAGGTGGCTGTTGATCTCCAGGTTGGTATGGTAGTCTGGAATATGGCCGCCCGTGTAGAAACGATGGAGATTGCACAGGCGTGTTTCCGTGGCCGGATCCACCAGCTTGGTCAGGTCAATAATACGCAGCTTGCCTAACGTGTACTCGCTCACTAGATTCTCACATCCTTGCTTCGTGTTTTGCAGCCTACTGCCGATCCCTTTTCCCTTCCAAGGCGTGGACCAAGTGCACCACGGCTTCATGGGTGGGAACGGGCACGCCCAGTTCCTTGGCCTTGCGGACCACTGTACCATTGATGGTATCCACTTCGGTCAAGCGGCCAGCCTGCAGATCCGCGTAAATGGAAGTGTAGCCGTGATACACCCGCCGGAGCAGATCGCGCACGTCGCCAGCGATCTGGTCCACTGTAAACTGCATCCCTTCCGCATTGGCTACGGCTACCGCTTCTTCGATCAAGCGCTGAGCCACCTGCCAAGCGTGTTCATTGTCGAGGATGTAGCCCAGTTTTACGCCCAGCACTCCAGTGAGCACACTGGCGGAGGCATTGACAAAGAGCTTGCGCCAGATTCGCTCTGGAACGTTATCCGCAACTAAGGTCTCGATCCCGCAGGCAGAAAAGCTGTGGGCAACTTGCTGCAGCTGTTCGTTGTCCCCCTTCAGCAGGCCGATATAGGTCTTGCCTCCGCCGCCGTGATGCACTGCTCCCTCAGGCGTAAGGGAACTGTTTTGTTCGGTGGTTCCGATAATAACCCTTTCCGGCGGTGCGAACTCAGAGAGAACCACCTCGTGTCCTGCTCCGTTTTGCAGGGTCATGACAAAGGTGTGCTCGCCGATCAAGTGCTTGTTCGCGCTGAGGGCGGCTCTCGAATGAATCGCCTTCACGAACACCAACAGCACATCAACCGGCCCTAGGCCACTGCTGTCGCAAACTGCTTGGGGATGGAAGACTTCCGTCCTACCTTGGGTGAGCACGGTCACTCCGGTTTCGTTGATTTTGTTTACTCGGTCTTGATTGGTATCAATCAGCCAAACATCGTTTTTTTGCGACAGGAATCCGCCAAACAGGGATCCCATGGCGCCTGCACCCAAAATCGCGATTCTAATGGACAATCACTCCCCATCTATAGAACTTGCACCCCAAAACCTCGGATTTACGCAATCGCTTTCGTAAATACAGTAACATGACTCCTTTAACATGTCAATCACATTTTGGGCAAAATCTGCCGTAAATGGTTCACTTTTGCACGGTTTATGTTGACTTTGCAGCTTATATTTGCGTTTCGTCAGTCTTGTTTGTACAAAGTTTTTTACAAATATGCAGAGCAGGCGCAATCGTTTTCTCCCCCAGAGATGAAAAAAGCCGCCGGCACAAAGCCAGCAGCCCCGCACGCAAGGACTAGTTTTAAGTTGTCTCCCGCTCCACGATGGACGAATAGATGAGCACCTTTTTGGGAACCCTCCTCCCCTGGAGGGCGGCAATGAGGGTTTCCGCGGCCGCGGTGCTCAGATCCAGCAGTTTGTTGTCGAGGGAGGTGAGTTTAGGATTGCTGATCTCCCCGTAAATGGAGTTGTCCACGCCCACCACGGCTACCTGCTCCGGCACTGTAAAGCCTAAGTCCACAAGGGCCCGCACTCCGCTGGCGGCCAAAAGATCAACGACATAGATGATTCCATCCGTTGCAGGGCGCTCCCACATAATCTTCTGGGTGACCTCATAGGCACCGGCGAGCGTGCTTGCGCACTGGTACACTTCCCCCTGAAGGCCAAGCCTCTGGCAGGCTTCCTCAAACCCCCGCTGCTTCAGCCTGTTGCTGGGAGTATAAACATCGATCACAAAGGCGAGCTTAGACTTCCCTTTCTTGTAGAGCAGCTCCACGCAGCTGGCCACCCCGTTTTGCTCATCGGCGAGAATGCCATAGGTGTTGGGAAGCTCCAGGTAGCCGTTGGCCATGACCACGGGCACATCACTGAGGTGCTGGTTGATGGAGGCGGCCACCTCGTCGTTTTGAAAGGTGGAGCCCATCATCACCACGCCATCAACTCTTCTAGTTCGCATGATTTCTATGTATCTGGCCTTGGACTCATTGTCCCGCCCGGTATTGAAGATCATGCAGCAGTAGCCCAAATCCACCAGCTGCCGCTCGATGATATAAGCTCCCTCGGTATGATGAATGGTCCTGATATCATCAATGAGGATGCCA
>JAKOVF010000415.1 GCA_029782225.1 Chloroflexota bacterium
TAGCGTCGCTCGAATCGCCGCGTGATTTCATCCGCCGCGCGCAAGTCGTCAAGAATTTCTGTGATTGTGATTTCCATAGTCATTTCACCTGAAAGAATTATAGCATACCTGCGCGAGCCATTTATGACCCACCGCATTTTTAGACACATTTCACGATTCATACTTTTGGCTGTCTTGATGTTGGCTGCCGCGTGCGCGCCCACGCCGACCACAACACCCGCGCCCGCGCCAACAGCAATAGCCGCGCTGAATGTAACGCCGCTGCCAACCGCAACGCAATCGCCCACTTCAACATCGCTGCCAACCGATACAGCGTTGCCGACGCGTACACCAAAATCAACAAACACGCCGACTGCCACTGCGACACGAACAAGTACTGCCACATTAACCAAGACGCCGACAGCCACCGCGACTCAAACCGAAACGCGCGCACCAACTGCGACCTCAACAGGAGAACCGATTGTTACAGTCGGAGACGAACAAATCCCTGCGCGTTTGGTAGATGGTGCAATTCCACCATTTGTCAATGCAATGAAAACAGCAGGACTGAATTTATCTTTTGACCAAGTAAAAGCGGGACTTGTTATGCGTCAGGTGAATGGCGCCAACGGCAAATCTTTCAAAGTCATTGTTACATCAAACACTCACGACCAACTCGCGGATGGCGTACCGCTACTGCTGGCTGAACAAAAAGAAGGAGTGTGGCGGTGGTCAGTATCTACACCTAAACTCTTGGGAGACATAAGCAGTATGGAATTGGCAGTAACTGGGCAATATCAAGAACTCGATAAGATGCAGGAAAACTTTGATACATACGCCAGTGATTGGGCCTTTAATTGGGATGCGCCAACTCCACCGCTCAGACCAAGTGAAGACAGATTCGATTTCCGTGCCACAGATTATGCGATTAACCTTGTGCGGAAATTCGAGTTTCCACCTCAGATACATCATTTGATTTGGGGGGCTTATTTCGTTCTGCCGGACTGGCTGAAAAATGGGGGCTACTCGCGGGATGATCTCTTGCGCATTATTCAGAATCATGTACAAACCGTGGTTAGCCGTTACAAAGGCAAAGTCGCAATTTGGAGCGTTGTAAACGAGCCGTTAGGTGACCCTTCAAATCCATCGTTCTGGCAAGATAAACTCGCGGGAAGCGATTGGATCGCGTTGGCGTTTAACACTGCACACGATGCTGACCCATACGCGTATCTGATACTCAACGACTACGGAATTGAGTTCGCGGGGGCCCCGAAAGGTGACGCGATTCTCAATCTGGTAAAGGGTTTGAAAGAGAAAGGTGTGCCCATCAATGGTGTTGGATTCCAAATGCATCTTTGGGCGGCGGATTTCGCGACTGAGGAAAAACTCAATTCAAAAATTCGCAGTCTTGTGCAGAACATCAAAAGATTTGAGGAGATCGGAGTAGATGTCCACATCACAGAATTTGATGTTGACATGCAAGAAGTTAACGGCACCGCACAACAACGCCTGAAACTCCAAGCAGGAATTTACAATAGGATTACTCGCGCCGCGATACAAGCAGGAGTGAAACACATTACTATTTTCGGTGTCCGAGATAACGAGTCGTGGCTTTTGAATTTTTATGGTCACAAGAATGCTATACCTCTACTCTTTGACGATGATGGGAATTTTAAGCCTGCGTACTTTGCATTCATGAGTGCGCTAGTTGATTAAGTAGAATGAACTGGTAAGCGAGGTTTCACATGACCACCCAAATCTTCGACTACATGTCCAACTACGGCTACGAAAAAGTCCTCCTCTTTCAAAATGAAGACGTCGGACTGCGCGCCGTACTCGCAATACACAGCACCGTTCTCGGACCCGCCGCAGGCGGAACGCGCATGTGGACGTATGCGAGCGACCTTGACGCGATAGAGGACGCGATGCGGCTCGCGCGCGGGATGACGTACAAATACGCGGCGGCGGGCGTGAATCTTGGCGGCGGCAAAGTCGTCATCATCGGCGACCCGAAAACTCAGAAAAGTGAAATGCTCTTTCGCGCGCTCGGACGTTTCATCAACAATTTGCGCGGCGAA
>JAKOVF010000003.1 GCA_029782225.1 Chloroflexota bacterium
CATCACGCCGCCGGAACTATGTAAAAAGGCGTCGAAGCGCGACCGGAATAGTGATTGGTTGGGGCGGGAGATTGGGCTTGAAGAAAAAGAAGGCGGGACGACCGTTGCGAGTATAAAAGGACAAATGAAAGACCTTCGCGTAAAGAATCCTGATTATGAACGAAAGGTCCCGAAATACCGGAATAACCATCCCACCGTCAAACCTACCGATCTTATGGCCTGGCTTTGCCGATTGGTCACGCCGCCCGGTGGAATCGTACTTGATCCGTTCGCAGGCAGCGGATCGACGCTTGTGGCGGCAAAGCGTGAGGGATTCCAATACATCGGCATTGAGCGTGAGGCAGAATACGTGGAAATAGCCAAGGCGCGAGTTGGATAATAGCAGCCGTCCATACGGGGCGGGTGCAGCACCCCAACATGAGGCCAGGGGCGGGGGCCGGGGGTGAAAGTGTTGGAACGACCGTTGCGACCATGCGCTAAAGTTGGTTGTCCAGTATTAGTTAGACCTCCAGAAAGATATTGCATAAAACATGCTGGAGAAGTTAAGGCGAGGGAAGCAGAACGGCAGCGATTTTATGACGAGCAGAACAGAGACCCAAAGCTGGTGGAGTTTTATCATAGCCAAGCATGGAAAGCATTAAGACAGCAGGTCCTGGCGCGAGATGCTTACCTATGCCAGCCGTGTCTAAGAGAAAAACGCATTACCCGGGCAGATACGGTCCACCATATTGTGCCAATCAAGGAGGACTGGTCGCGGCGGCTGGACCCCAGCAACCTGGAGGCGATATGTAGGGCCTGCCATAACCGGCTGCATGGCCGCGGGGAGGGAGTGTCTCAGGCGACGCAAGTGACCTTGGTCTGCGGTCCGCCTGGTAGCGGCAAAACAAGCTATGTACGCGAGCATGCGCGGCGCGGGGACCTGATTCTTGATCTGGATGCGATCTTCATGGCCATCAGCGGCCTGCCCTGGTATGACAAGCCCGAAGAACTGCTGCCCTTCGCGGCTGAGGCGAGGGATGCTATTCTCAGGCGGCTTGAACGCCCGAGCAATGTGCGGCGAGCGTGGGTGATCATGTCTGGGGCCAAGCGGCAAGAGAGGGAAAGCCTACGCCAGCGTTTACGTGCCAAGGTTGTTATGCTTGACGTGCCTGCTGATGAATGCATGAGGCGTATCAAACAAGACGAACGGCGTGCTCATCAGGTAGAAGAGTGGCGCGGGCTCGTGGAACGCTGGTGGCGGGAGTATGAGCCGTGAGTAAAACGCATATTATCTTCCGTTTTATGGTAGGGGGAGCATGAAAATTTTCCAACTTTTCCCATTGACCGGGCGGGCGCCTTTCCGCGCGCAAAATTCCCTTTTTGAACAACTCGCATTGATGCTGCTTGAAGGTGATTCTCATGGAAGGTGATTCTCATGGGTCGTAGGGCTAGACCAGTTGAACTACTCGTTTTGACCGGCAAGAAGCACCTAACCAAGAAGGAAGCCACAGCTCGTCGCCAAGCGGAGGGTGCTCTGCGCCCGCGTGGTTCGGGTAAGCAGCTGTACGCGCCTCGCTGGCTGAGCAAGGCGGCACAGAAGGAGTGGCGTAGGATCGTCTCACTCATGGCTGACCTCGGTGTTCTGACTGAGGCCGATATTAACACCCTCGCTGTCTACTGTGACGCGGCTGCGCGGTACGCCGAAGCTGCCAAGGCGGTTCAGGAGCAAGGTGCTGTTATCGAGACCGACCGAGGGCCTCGGCAGAACCCAGCCGTCCTCGTGGCCGAAAAATACTGGCGCATCATGAACAAGGCGGCCGCTGCGTTAGGACTTGATCCGGCTTCCCGGGCGTCGCTGGCGGCGAAAGCGGCAGAGCATGACAAAGACGAGTTCGACAAACTCTTTGGTACCGAGTCGGGCCGGTGATGAGCCGTGGATCCGGTCACAAAGTACGCCCGTGATGTGCTGGAGGGGCAGATACTCGCGGGGTGGTTAGTGCGCTGTGCTTGCCAGAGACACCTTAACGACCTGGAGCGGAGCAAGCAAAAAGACTACCCCTGGATCTTCGATCCAACTCGTGCGGAACGGGTCTCTGCGTTCTACCGGTTTTGCAGACACGTTAAGGGCCCGCTCGCGGGGAAGCCGATTGAGCTTGAACCCTGGCAGAAGTTCGTTTTGGGCAGCATCTTCGGCTGGGTCGATCGGCGAACGGGCTATCGTCGGTACCGCAAGGCCTACGTCGAAGTGGCTGCCGGAAACGGTAAGAGTACGCTGCTCTCAGGTCTAGCGCTGTATATGCTTCTGGCGGATGGAGAAGAAGGTCCGGAAGTTTACGCTGCCGCGACGAAGGCCGAGCAGGCTAGGATAGTGTTCAACGCTGCGCGGCGCATGGCAATCCGATCGCCGGAGCTCCTGCGCCGACTGGAACCCGCGAAAGCACGGATAGAGTGTCCGCTCAACGGCGGTATCTTCAGGCCGCTCAGCAAGGACGACCAGCAGCGGGGTGACGGTCTGGCACCGCACCTGGCTATTGTGGACGAATACCACGCCCATGACACATCTGAGATATACGATGTTCTCTCGCAGTCGCTGCCGAAGCGGGCACAGCCGTTGCTCTTCGTGATTACGACCGCTGGCTATGACTTAGCTGTCCCGTGCTATGCCGAACACCAGTACGCCGCCAAGATACTGTTAGGCGAGGTTGAGAACGACGAATACTTTGCATACATTGCTCAGCTTGACGAAGATGACAATCCGCAGGACGAAGCAGTTTGGATCAAGGCGAATCCGCTAGTTGCAGCTACGGACTGGGGTCTCCGCCAGCTACGTGCTGCACTGAAAGAGGCTCTCGAAGACCCGCGCAAGATGCGCAACTTTCTCGTCAAGAACATGAACATGTGGTTAGACCAGCGAGAAGAAGGATACATGCCGCTAGAAAAATGGAAAGCATGTGCGGCCAATGCCGACAATCCAATGCCCGACTTGGAAGGCCGCGCTTGTTACATCGGAGTAGACCTTTCGGCCAAAATCGACCTGACCTCGGTAGCAGTAGAGTTTCCGCTAGGGGACGGGCGGTTTGCTGTGCTCTCACATTCGTTTATCCCCGCGGACCGGCTTGCAGAGCGTCGGAAGACCGACAAGCAACCGTACGATTCGTGGGCGCGGCTGGGATGGTTGACCGTCATCCCTGGAGCGGTTGTGGATCAACAGGTGATCATCGACTGGATTGAGGCCCAGGTTGCCGAGCACGGTTGGAAAGTGCGTGAAATATGCGTTGACCCTTGGAACGCTACGCAGTTCGCTATTGAGTTGCAAAAGCGAGGCTATACGGTGGTGGAAATCACCCAGGGTATCCGGACCCTGAGCGAACCGACGAAGGACTTCCGGGAGCGGGTCCTGCGGGGCGAGATCATCCACGACGGCAGCCCTGTCCTCGCCTGGGCGATGGGCAACGCCGTCGAGCGGCAGGACCACAACGGGAACATCATGCTGGACAAGCAGAAGTCCAGGGAGCGCATCGACCCTGTGGCAGCATTGATGAACGCACACGCGAGGGCGATGCACCACGAAATGGGGAATGCCTATGACCCGAACAGATATGCGACAGAAGACATTCTTTCAAAGATTTGGCAGTAAGGTGCGCAGTTGGTTCAGCCCACGGAACCAGATCACGTGCGTCAGTCCTGCAGGGCTGAATGATCCCCAGCTGTTCGAATGGCTCGGTATCGACCCTGATGAGATCAACATTCGCGGCGAGAAGGGCCTCCGCGAGGCGACTGTCTATGCCTGCGTAAAGATACTGAGCGAGGCGGTCGCCAAGCTGCCGCTGAAGGTGTATCGGGAAGGACCTCGCGGTGCTGAGAAAGCTGCTGACCACTATCTCTATCCGCTTCTGAAGACCAGGCCGAACCCGTACATGACTGCTTACGATATGTTCAAGGCAGTCGAGGTGCAACGTAACCTTCACGGAAATGCCTTCATCGTACCGGAAATTGTTCAGTCCGGCCCGGATCGCGGACGGATTCGTTGGCTGTGGCCGGTTGACGCTAAGGCGGTCGAAATTTGGGTTGACAACAGGGGCTTGTTCGAAGCGAAAAACCGCGTCTGGTACATCGTCCGCGTAGGCGGCGAAGAGGTCCGATTGCGGCCGGACGAGGTTATCCACCTGAAGGCAATGACCCTTGATGGTATAGTGGGCGTGAGCCCGCTTCAGTATCTTCGATGGCTTGTAGAATCAGGGGCCGCTGGCACTCGGCACATCCGGGATTTCTTCAAGCAAGGCCTCCAGGTTAAAGGCATCGTTCACTACACCGGAGATCTCAGCCCGGAGGCCGAACAGGTCTTTCGGGAGCGGTTCGAGCGCATGGCTGCCGGTCTCAAGGCGGCCCACCGTGTGGCCCTCCTGCCAATCGGGTACCAGTTCCAGCCGCTTGAGTTGTCCATGACTGACGCGCAGTTCCTGGAGACAGCGCAGCTGACAGCCCGGCAGATTGCCAACGCTTTCGGCGTCAAAATGCACCAGTTGAACGACCTGAGCCGAGCGACCCATACCAATGTGACCGAGCAGCAGAAAGAGTTCTACCAGGACACGTTGCAGTCCATTCTCACGAGTTACGAGCAAGAACTGACATACAAGTTGTTCACTCCGACGGAAATCGAGCAGGGCTACTATGTGAAATTCAACGTTGACAGCATCCTGCGATCCGACATTAAGACGCGCTACGAGGCTTATCGCGTTGGCATTCAAGGCGGATTCTTGAAGCCTAATGAGGTTCGAGCATGGGAGGAGCTGCCGGCAGAGCCGGGCGGCGATGTGTTATTGGTGAATCAAGCCATGACTTCATTAACGAGCGTGGCTTCAAGTAAGCCAAGACAACCGTCTGGAGGCGATACAGATGAAGAATAAACCGTTCTGGCAATGCAGACTAGCAGCGGACACCGGCAAGAAAGCCGGTGAACTGCTTATATACGGACCGATTGGCGACCAGACTTGGTTTGGCGATGAGGTGTCTCCGAAACAGTTCCGAGAGGACCTCCAGGCGCTGGGCGATATTGAAGAACTGCGAGTTTACATCAATTCGCCCGGCGGCGATTTTTTTGCAGGCAACGCGATTTATTCGATCTTAAAGCGTCATGGCGCGCTGAAAGTCGTCTACGTGGACGGCCTTGCGGCATCGGCTGCATCTCTTATTGCGATGGCTGGGGACCTTATCATTATGCCATCCAACGCTCTGATGATGATACACAACCCCTGGGCGGTTGTGACCGGAGATGCGAACGTACTCCGCAAGGTTGCTGACGATCTGGACCTCATCAGAGAGAGTATGATCGCGGTTTATTCAGGCCGCACAAAGCAGCCCCGGGACAAGATTATCTCAATGCTAGACGCGGAGACGTGGATGACCGCGAAAGAAGCCGTGGATCTCGGGTTCGCTGATGAGATCGAGGAAGCGAAGAAGGTAGCGGCGTCGGTGAACGGGACGAAAGCGGTTATCAACGGCATCGAGGTTGACCTCACAAAGTATCGTAACGTCCCGGATTTCGGACAATTGGCAGCGGTCCGTGCTGGCGTCTCCCCGGAAGATGTGTCTGACAAACTGGCCCCCGAGGACACCTCTTGGGAGGCCCCGGACCTTGAGGACTTCACGGACAAGTCTTGGGATGAGCTGAGCGACGCCGAGAAACGTCGCATCGCGGGTCATTATGCCTGGGCGCGTACCATGCCGCCCGAGACTTTTGGTGACCTCAAGTTGCCGCACCACCGACCGAGCGATGGCGCTGTCGTCTGGCGCGGAGTCGCAAATGCAGCGGCTCGCCTGGATCAGACCGACCTAGCAGCCGAAGACGTGCCGAAGGTTCGGAGGCATCTTGCAAGACACTACCGGCAGTTTGAGCGGACTCCCCCGTGGGAAGACGCTCTTGGCAATAAGCTCCGGCTGTTAAGTCTGGAGCTTGAGTTACTATCACACGGAGGTTGATGCAGATGATTAGGGAACTGAGAGACTTGCAGATGAAACTTGCCGACGCTGAGCAGAGAGCTAGGCTCGCTATCGGCGAGGGGAAAGTCGACGAAGCGGAAAAGGTGATGGAAGAAGTCAGAGCGCTTAGGAAGCAGATTGCCATGCTGCAAGAGCTTGACGCTGAAGATCGGCGGCAGGCGGCCGGCCTGACCGTAAAGGACGCGGCCGATCTTGAAGAGGAGTACCGGAGGGTATTTCTGGCTGCGATCCGGCGCAAGGGGCTGTCTGCAGACGACCTAAGCATTGCAAACGAGTACCGCAAGATGGTTTTTGCCGTCATGCACGAGGGCGGCGTAACAGGAGACACCGACGGAGATAGCTCTCTGCTAGTGCCGCAGGACATTCAGACCCGCATAAATACCATTATGCGGAGCCTGCCGGACTTGTCGCAGTATGTGCGCGTAGAGACCGTCGGCACTCTGAGCGGGTCCAGGGTCCTTGAGAAAGACGAGACTATGACCCCACTGGCGCTGGTGGATGAATACGCGCAGATACAGGAAATGGATAATCCCAAGTTTGTACCCATTACCTATCAGTTGAAGAAGCGTGCCGGATTCTTGCCGCTCACGAACGAGCTACTCAGGGACAGCGACCAGAACATTCTGGCATACGTCACGGACTGGATCGCCAGGAAAGTTGTTGTCACCAGAAACAGTCTGATTTCTGCGCTGTTGAACGGGCTCACTGCTACGACCTTGGCTGACCTGAAGGCCGTAAAACGCGTGCTCAACGTTGACCTTGACCCGGCCATAAGCAATAGTGCCGTCATAATAACCAACCAGGACGGCTTCAATTGGCTTGATACTCAGGTCGACCAGCAGGGCCGTTTCCTGCTCCAGGACGACATCACGCAGCCCGGCCGGAAGATGCTGTTTGGCCGTCCGGTCGTGGTCGTATCCAACCGCTACCTGCCGTCGAGAGAAGACACCGGACAAAGTAAGACCTTTGCACCCATCTATATCGGCAACGGCCAGCAGTTTGCGGTGTGGTTCACCAGGGGCACCTATGAACTGGCATCTACCCGTGAAGGCGGCGAGGCATGGAGGCGTGACGGCACCGAGTTGAGGGTAATCACCCGCGATGACCTTGCAACCTGGGACACTGCCGCGATGATTAAGGGCGAACTTGATGTAACGGTGGCGGTGTAATCATGGTAAAGCTACGGGTTAAACGTGCATTCTTCGACCGGGAGGCCAAAATATATCGGCCTTCCGGTCAAATTTTTGAAGTTTCTGATGTCAGAGCCGCGGTGATTCTTGCGGCGGGGGTTGCTGAGGTTGTCGAAGTCCTGGCGACCCCTGCCGAAGAAGCCGCCGCAGAAAAGCCCAAATCGATACCCAAGAACAAAAGAAAGAAAGGGTGATGCTAATTGCTCACCCTGAGCGAAGTAAA
>JAKOVF010000029.1 GCA_029782225.1 Chloroflexota bacterium
CGGACAGAGTTCCAATCTACATCAAGCTCTTCGGCGATCAACATGGCGATGGCCGTGCGGATTCCCTGTCCCATATCTGAACGAAAGGCATAGATCGTCAGGATTCCATCCCGACCCATTTTGATATACAGATTTGGAGTCCATTCGAATGGTGGTAGAGGCGAGGGAGTAGGACCTGGCGGTGTAACGGTCGCAGGGATCGATGTCTCTGTGGCGCATGCATCCAGATAAACGGCGAGCACCAGTCCGCCGCCGGCCAGTCCAACCAGCTTGATGAAGTCGCGTCGGGTCAATGGATCCTTCATCTCACACCTCCTCAGCCGCGCGGTGGATCGCCTGGCGCACACGCTGATACGTTCCACAACGGCACAACACATCGCTCATGGCCGCATCGATCTGCTCATCAGTGGGATGAGGATTCTTTTCCAACAAAGCGGCTGCATTCATGATCTGGCCCGGCTGGCAGTACCCGCACTGGACCACACGTTCTTCGATCCAGGCTTTTTGCAGCGGATGTGAAATATCGGCTGAAAGCCCTTCGATGGTGATAATTGATTTCCCGGCGACACTTTCTACAAGTGTGGTACAGGAACGGGTCGGCTCTCCATCGATCAGCACCGTGCAAGCGCCGCATTCCCCCTTTCCACAACTGAATTTCGTACCGGTCAGCCCCAGAAGGTCACGCAACACCCAGAGCAGAGGCATTTCCGCTTCCGCCTGAATGCTGTAGGCCTGACCATTGATCTGCAGGTCATAAGACGACATGGATCATCCCTCCCGAACTCGAAGTTTGAATCTACAAGACGCGATAGCCCACAATCATTATAGAGTTCCCCGAAATCTTTTCTACTGTTGAAAGACGGTTTTCTGAAATGCGAATGTCATATCCTCGCTCACTTCACCCTGCTTGACAGACATCTAACCCCATGTTAATCTGGCGTCTGGAGAAACCATGTTCGATCAAATCTACAACTTCATGCAATTATCCGAGACACTTTTTACAGGCGGCATGCCTACGGCGAACCAGTTGAAATCCGCAGCGCGGGAGGGAGTGAAGACTGTGATCAACCTGGCTCCGCACGATGTGCCGGATGCCCTGGCGAATGAAGCGGAATTGGCGGCCTCCCTGGGAATGCAATATATCAATATCCCCGTCAACTGGAATACACCCACTCAAGACGGCCTGGACAAGTTTATGGACGCGATGGATGAACACAAGGGCCAGAAAATACTCGTCCATTGTCAGGCCAATTTCAGGGCCAGCGCGTTTGTGTCCATGTATAGAATTTTGCGGGAAGATTGGAAGCCCGAGGATGCGCTGAAAGTCATGCACAAGATCTGGGATGAGGATGCATACCCGGTCTGGAAGATGTTCATCGAAGATACATTGAAAAGAAGTCGGGAGGGTTTATAAGATGAGTGAGCTTCAAATTGGATTCAGCGGCGAAGTCACACGTGTCGTAACCGAATCCGATACGGCCGCGAAATGGGGCAGTGGTCTGGTACCCGTCTTTGGCACGCCATCACTGGTGGGTCTGATGGAAGCCGCGGCTGTCCAGGCCTTGACCGGGCATTTAGAGGAGAACCAGACCACGGTCGGAGGAAGAATCGATGTCCGGCATCTGGCCGCGACGCCGGTGGGGATGCAGGTCCGCGCCCGCGCAGAACTCACAGCCGTGGAGGGTCGCAAGTTGATCTTTCAAATCGAAGCCTGGGATGAATCAGAGAAAATCGGCGAGGCCCTGCACGAACGATTTCTGATCGACAAAGAAAAGTTCATAGCTCGAGCAAAGGCCAAGCGCCTACAAGCGGAATGAATCCTCCGAGGGGATCAGCGCCGTCCGCGCCCCAAAATTCCCAGGAAGAGGAATACGACCGCCACTCCCACTAAAAATCCAAGGTTATATTCATTCCCGTTGTTGTGAACTTCGTACATTTGTATCGCCGGATTGAAAAATGACATGATGAGCGTCACCGGAGCAATCAGTCCATGCCAGAGCCCGAGTGCAACATCCGCGACGCGGCCATTATCATCGGGCTTATCCTCTTCCGGGTTCGGACCTGGCATCGTAAGTTGGATGCTGGATTTTGGGGTTGTGACTTCCACCTTTTCGCCGGGAGCGCAACCTGTAAGAGTGAGAAGCAATATCGTTGATAACGTAACAGCTAATACTTTCTTCATTTATCGATCTCCTGGAATGCTAAACAACGCAACCGATCAGTCATAATTCATCATACAATAGTCCTGCCGCTATCACAACGCTCAGGGCATAAGGGTTTTTCTCTAACTCTCTGGGCAATGAGAGAAGTGGAATTCACTCTGGGTATTTCGGAAGACCGCAGGCTCATCACCTGCGGTCTTCACGTTATGCTTCTACTACTTCACCTTTTACGGCGGTTGTGAACTCCAAGCCTTCGCTGCCTCGGTCCACTTGAATGACATCTCCCTCATGGAATTCGCCGGAAAGAATTTTCAGTGCCAACGGGTCTTGCAGTTCACGCTGAATGGCGCGCTTGAGTGGACGAGCACCGAACTGAGGATCATATCCTTCCTCTGCCAGATATTCCTTCGCGGCTTTGCTTACTTCAAGATAGTAGCGCTTCTCCGCGAGCAATTGATTGACGCGCTTCAGCTGGAAGTCCACGACTTCGGTGAGCTGTGCCCTTGTCAATGGATGGAAGATGACGATCTCATCGATACGGTTGAGGAATTCAGGGCGGAAGTGATTCTGAAGTACGCGGTTGATCGCGTCGCGCGTAACAGCCTGTCCGCCATCCCATAACTGGTTGCCCAGATTGGAGGTCATGATCACGACCGTGTTGCGGAAATCCACCGTGCGGCCCTGACCATCCGTCAGCCGGCCATCGTCAAGCAATTGCAGCAACACGTTGAAGACTTCACTGTGTGCCTTTTCGATCTCATCGAAGAGCACCACGCTGTAAGGTCGGCGACGAACAGCTTCGGTCAACTGTCCGCCTTCCTCGTAACCGACATAGCCTGGCGGCGCGCCGATCATGCGCGAGACGGTATGCTTTTCCTGGTACTCGCTCATATCAATGCGGACCATGGCATGTTCATCGTCGAAGAGGAATTCTGCCAGGGCGCGTGCCAGCTCGGTCTTACCGACGCCTGTCGGGCCAAGGAAGATGAATGAACCAATTGGACGATTCGGGTCCTGCAAGCCGGCGCGTGAGCGTCGCACTGCATTCGAGACAACCCGCAATGCTTCATCCTGACCGACGACACGTTCATGGAGACGCTCTTCCATGTGGATCAATTTCTGCGTCTCGCCTTCGAGCAGGCGCGTCACCGGGATACCGGTCCAGCGCGCCACAATCGACGCGATCTCTTCGGTATCCACTTCCTCTTTGAGCAAGGCGCCTTCGCTCTGAATGGTCTTCAGTTTCGCTTCCGCCGCCTGAATCTTCTGCTCGATGTCGCGCAATTCACCATAGCGGAGGCGTGCCGCTTTTTCGAGATTGGCATCGCGCTCGGCGCGCTCGATCTCGAGACGAGTCTGTTCCAGCTTCTCCTTCAAACCGCGCAGTTCCGAAATTGCCTGCTTCTCCGTTTGCCAGCGCGCCGTGATGCCTTTGGATTTCTCGCGCAGGTCAGCCAGATCCTGCTCGATCCTACCAAGCCGCTCCTTCGAAGCCTTGTCCTTTTCCTTCTTCAAAGCCTCGCGCTCGATCTCAAGCTGCATGATCTGACGGTCTACCTCATCCAGTTCCTGCGGCTTGGAGTCGATTTCAGTGCGCAGGCGTGCCGCGGCTTCATCGATCAGGTCAATCGCTTTGTCAGGCAGTTGACGGTCGGAAATATAACGATGCGAAAGAGTCGCCGCCGCGATCACAGCGGCGTCAGTGATCCGAACGCCGTGATGGACTTCGTAGCGTCCCTTCAAACCGCGCAGAATGGAAATGGTATCTTCCACGCTCGGCTCTTCGACCAGCACCGGCTGGAAACGGCGTTCCAGCGCAGGGTCCTTCTCAATATTCTGTCGATACTCATCCAGCGTAGTTGCGCCGATCATATGAAGCTCGCCGCGCGCCAGCATGGGCTTGAGCATGTTGCCTGCATCCATGGCACCCTCGGCTTTGCCCGCGCCGACGACCGTGTGCATCTCGTCCACGAACAGCAGGATCTCGCCCTCCGATTCCGTGATTTCCTTGAGGACTGCTTTCAAGCGTTCCTCGAACTCGCCGCGATATTTCGCACCGGCGATGAGCGCACCCATGTCGAGTTGGACGAGCCGTTTTTTCTTTAGGCCTTCGGGCACGTCCCCGTTTACGATGCGTTGCGCCAGCCCCTCGACAATCGCCGTTTTTCCGACGCCCGGCTCGCCGATCAAGGCAGGATTATTCTTGGTACGACGGCTCAGGATCTGCACCACACGGCGGATCTCCTCGTCCCGGCCAATGACCGGGTCCAGCTTGCCCTGGCGCGCCATACCGGTCAGGTCACGGCCGTAGCGTTCAAGCGCCTGATATGTAGACTCAGGATTCTGCGAGGTTACTCTCTGGGAACCGCGCACCGTTTTCAGCGCGGAGAGAATGGCATCCTTGGTCAGGCCGAAAGACGCGAGACGCTTGCCCTCCATTGAGTCAGTCAGGCCGAGCAGGATATGCTCAGTCGAGACATAATCATCCTGCATTCCTTTGGCGTAACGCTCCGCGGATTTGAGAGCATCCGCGGTCGGCTGGGCGAGCCCAACGTCCGCGTTCGAACCGTGCATTCCCGGCCGCTTCTCCAGCTCGTGAGTCAATTCGTCACGCAGACTCTGGACACTGCCGGCCACTTTGCTCACAATGGCAGGGACAACACCCTCGTCCTGCCGCAGAAGTCCTAACAATAGATGAGCAGGTTCAATAGCTTGATGACCATAATCCTGCGCGATCTGCTGCGCGGCTAAGATGGCCTCCTGTGATTTTTGCGTGTATTTGTTTAGATCCATAGTTGCCTCCAATAAAGAAAACGGACTTAACCCCTTCCTCATTATTCTAGGTAGTTTTCATAGGAGGCATATAAGCAAAAGATATGAGTAGAGTTAGAAGCTCCTAATGAAAATCGCACGCTGCTTGCCTGCGGCTCAATTTCGGGTATACCTTGTACGTTGGTGGATCACAATCCCCTATGGACTGGCCGTGTTACAGTCCCAATATTCAATTCTACGCATGTAGGTGCAGGTGAGGTTCTGTTCGTTGCCGACTCGAAACGCAAGCCAGTATATTTCCGAAGCAAGTGGATCGGACGCATCGAAGGGACGGTACAAGAAAGGTTGTCCAGCCGGCGTAACCGGGACACCGGGCAGGTATGCCGGAATCAGGTCCGTGAGCGCACTGGGATATTTGCCATTGTTCAGGTAATAATCCTCTATCGCACGAACCACTTGATTTCCCGCCAATATGCCGTTGAGCATTTCCTGATTGACCGGTGTGCCCGTCGGAGTCACCGGCTGTGTCTTTGTGGGAAGAGCCGTCCGGGTAGCCGTGGGAAGCGGAGTATTCGTGCGAGTAGGGACAGGAGTCTTTGTCTGCGGCGGAATGACCACAAAAGTGGGTGCGGAGGTGACGGTCCTGGACGCCACGATTGTCGCCGTGTGGTATGGAATTGCCGACGAAGCGCTGGCTGGTGTGAAGGTTACAAAAGTCGAATTGGGCGGATCTGGAATCGGGGTCTCCAAATTGAACCAACTCGCAAGGCTTCCGTTGCGGAATGCCACCACCATAAACACAATCGCTAAAAGAATGGGGATGAGAAGCAGAAACTCAAACGACCTTTTCATTCAAAGGATTATACAGTGGCGTAAAAGCCTTCATGAGTAGGACATAAGTCCTTGCCACCCTTACTTTATCCTTAGAGTATCCCGACAAATCCCGAATACGGACCTGTATGTGGTTCCTCATGTATAAACGGGTAAATCCTGAGCTAACCATACGGCTTGATAATCCATGGACGGTGCGACAGATTTCCCGTCTTTTGGCAAATACAGCATCTCGAATCCGGTGGACGGCCGCGCACAACCATAGTCACCAAGGGAGGTTGTGGCGAAATTCTCTCGCTTTACCTCACGAACACCTGAAACTTGAGACTTCGAGCTTGAAATTCTTTTAGACCCCGAAACTCACCGCATTCGAGTTGACCAACAGCATCGGCACCTGGAGGTTGAACTGGGAAATGTTCGGATTGGTCACCTCCGCTTCATAGAGTGAAATCCAGGACGTACTCAAAACATCGAGGCTTTTTCCCAGGTCAGTTTGCGAGGACACACGGATCTTAGCCTTGATGGAAAACGCGCCTGCCAGCGCGGTAACGGGTAACATCGAGCGGTTGACCTCATTCACGTCATAGTCCAACGGATCCGCTTCAGGCGGCGCAATATGAAAAATGATGATATCGCCGGGCGGCACATATATTTCCGAATACGTGATAGACTTTGGCACGCCAGTGCCGAACACAATCACCTGTGGATTCATAAGTTGCAGGTAATTGGAAATCGCCTGGTTCCTCAACCAGGTGCTAACTCGGACCCCCTCATGCGCAATCAAACCACCGCGCACCAGCATAGTCCGCGTGTACGCCATCACCATTACCAGTTTTTCATCCGAGTCGAGTGCTCGCATCCTTCCTCCGTTTCCATTATACTCTGCCACTATCCTCTAAGACTAAATCTGATACCTGAGACATGAACCATAACAAACGCTGGCTCATTCCGCCAGTCCTTACCTCTGAAGCGAAATCGAACTTACAAGCCTTCCCGTTTCCTCTCAATCAAATCCTTTTCAATCGTGGTTACGCTACCGATGCTGACGCGCGCGTTTTCCTCAAAGCCCAGGCGAATTTCGATACCGACCCTTTCAAGATGAATGGCATGCGCACAGCCGTTGACCGCATCCGTTTTGCAATTGACCATCATGAACCCATCGCGGTGTACGGCGACTATGATGTGGATGGCGTCACAGCCACCGCGCTCCTCGTACAAACGCTCAGGGCCCTTGATGCAGATGTCCGCGGCTATATTCCCAACCGTTTTGAAGAAGGTTACGGCCTGAACAAGGACGCGTTGGATGCCCTCAAAGCGGATGGCGTCAAACTGGTCATCACCGTGGACTGCGGCATCCGCTCGCCTGATGAAGCGCTTCACGCGCGGACCATTGGTCTGGACCTCGTAATTAGCGATCATCACCACCCCGCTGAGGGCGACCTGCCCACAGCTTTGGCCGTTATTAACCCCAAGCAGCATGGCGATGTTTACCCTGATAAAGACCTGGCCGGGGTCGGGATCGCTTACAAAATTGCTGAGGCTCTGCTTAGAGGAGAAAAACAGGAAATGAGTAACGAGAATGGGATTGACCCATCGCTCGTCACTCTCAACTCATTGCTGGACCTCGTCGCCCTCGGCACTGTGGCGGATCTGGCTCCACTTGTTGGCGAAAACCGTATGCTGGTCCGAAGAGGGCTCCGTCAGATGCGGCAGACCACGCGCCAGGGACTCTTCTCGCTGGCCCAGGTGGCTGATCTCAAACTCACCGGCGTCACAGCCATGAATATTGGTTTTGGGTTGGGCCCGCGCTTGAATGCCTCGGGCAGACTGGAATCTGCGCTGGCTTCGTTTGAACTGCTCACCACCGCGGACTTCATGCGTGCCGGTCAATTGGCACAACAGTTGGAGGTCCAAAACCGCGAACGTCAGCGCATCACCCGCGAAATGCAGTCGCAGGCCGAGCGGATCGCCCTCGCCGATGACCCACAGGCTTATCTGCTCTTTGCTTCGCATCCCGAGTTCAACTCGGGCGTGGTTGGCCTGGCAGCCTCGCGCCTGACAGAGACCTACTACCGCCCGGCCGTTGTCGCCTCGCAGGGCCCCGAAGAAACCCGTGGCTCGTGCCGTTCCATCCCCGAATTTCACATCACCGACGCCCTCGATCAATGTGCGGATCTGCTGGTCCGTCATGGGGGGCATGCCGCAGCGGCTGGATTCACTGTCCGCAATGAGAATCTGCCGGAGCTGGTGAAACGGTTAAAAAGCATCGCCGCGGAAAAACTCTCGGCCACGGATCTCCGGCCAACAATCACAGCTGATGCGGAGATCTCGCTCATGCAGCTTGGCCCGGACTTGATCAAGAATCTCAGCTATCTCGAACCCACCGGTTACGGGAATCCAGATCCTGCTTTTGTTACGCGCAATGTAAGGGTGAAGTCGTTCCGTACAGTGGGCGCGGAGGGAAAACATCTGAAGCTAACGCTTGCCGATGAAACGGGGACAACCCACGATGCCATCGGTTTCCGGCTGGGACATTGGATAAAAAGTATGCCCGCAAGGATTGACGTTCTTTTTACCTACGAAGTGAACGAATTCAATGGGCGAACCGGCTATCAATTGAACTTGAAAGATTTGAAGCCAGCCGGAACACAAGACTAGATTCTCCCAATTCCGGAATCTGCCTGTAGAGTCAAGCGTCTCAAAAGAGGTGCTTGACTTTTATTTTTGATTTTGCTAAGATATTTACAAGGTGTAAGTAATTGTTACACATTGTAAGTTTCGAGCCATCGAACATTTAGCCAATCAGGTTAATACGCCATGGCCTATCGCTTGACAATCACAGCTTCGGATATGCGGGAAATCAATCGCTCGGCCATCCTCGAGATTATCCGACGCGAGAGTCCCATTTCGCGCTCCGCCATTGCTGATCGTCTGGATGTGAGCCTGCCTACTGTGATGCGCATTGTGGATGAATTGATTGAGGAAGGGTATGTCCGCCCGGAGGGCAGTTCAGAATGGAGCGGCGGGCGCCGGCGTCCCCTGCTTGAATTCAACGCCGAGAGTTTCGTTGTGATCGGTGTGGATCTGGGCGGGACAAAGTTATATGGGGCCATCTCAGACTTTGGCGGCAACATTGTGGACGAGATCGATATGGGCCGCCCCGGAACATCGAGTGAGGGAAATTATGAACGCCTGATCGAATTGATCGATACACTGCTGGCCAGCCCGAAATTGGGAAGCCGACGCATGCGCGGCATCGGCGTTGGAGTGCCAGGGATCACCTTTCACAAGGAAGGTGTTGTCCAATGGGCATATTCGCTGAATTGGCGGGAGTTTCCTCTCAAGGCACGTCTCAGCGAACATTATGCTCTTCCGATCACGGTGGATAACGATGTCAATCTGGCAGCAATGGGAGAGCTCTGGTTTGGCGCTGGTCAGAATATTCAGAACATGATCCTGATCGTCAGCGGGGCGGGTATCGGAGCAGGCATCATCATCGATGGTGCTTTATATCGAGGCGCGAGCGAGGCATCAGGCGAGATCGGCAATTTCATCCCCGGGCGGGAATTTCTGGAAAAGGACTTTCAGGATTTTGGAGCATTGGAAAAAGTGGCTTCCGGGACGGGAATTGTCGAGCGAGCACGCGCCAGCCTCCGGTCCCGGCGGAGCCCGGCAGAACTGGAATCGCTTACGGCAGACGATGTTTTTATTGCCGCGCGTCAGGGTCAAAAGTGGGCGATGACCATCATCGATGAAACCGTTGATTATTTTGCCATTGCAGTCGCGAACTTGGCGGCGACGTTTGACCCGCAGTTGATCGTGCTCGGCGGCAGCATTTCACCCTTTGCAGACTTATTAATAGAGCCGATTCTACGGCGCATTGAAGGATCCATCCCAACCCTGCCAAAGTTAGTCGTATCAAAACTGGGGCTGCGAGCGGGCGTCATGGGAGCCATCACGAATGTTTTACACAATACTTCTAATTTCTATGTAGTCCATAAGCTGTCTTAACTTCAGAAAGGAGGCAGATCATTAGATACGAGCGGAAAGTCGATTGTTGACATTGAGATTTCAATCTTTGGATCAGAAGGAGAAGAACCCATGCGTGCTCTATACAAAATCAGCCTGTTGGTCATAGCCCTGTTGCTTGTGGTGGGAAGCGTAGGGTGTGCACCCAAGCCGGCGGCCGGTCCCGTTACGATCCATGTGTTGACGATGGATCAGGCCGGATTGAAGCCTGCCGAGATCGATCAAATTGCCCGAGAATTCGAAGCCAAGAATCCAGACATCAAGGTCAGCATGGAATATCTTGGTTATGATTCCATCCATGACAAGATCACCACTGGTATGGCCGCTAAACCGCCGGCGTATGATGCAGCCATGATCGATGTGATCTGGCCGGATGAGTTCATCAGAGCAGGCTATCTGCTCGATGTGACCGACCGTGTCACACCGGAAATGAAGTCTGGGATGTTCCCGGCTGCCTGGAACGGTGTCACCCGTAATGGCCGGATCTATGGCATGCCCTGGTTGATGGATGTGAAATACTTCATGTACAACAAGGATATGCTGCAGAAAGCCGGAATCACTGACCCCCCGAAGACCTGGGAAGAACTGGTGGATCAGGCAAAGACAATCAAGGATAAGGGCATCGTCGAATTTCCTATCATCTGGTCCTGGAATCAGAAGGAAGGCGTCGTCTGCGATTATGCCGTGCTGCTCTATGGAAACGGTGGCGCATTCGTGGATGCCAATGGCAAGCCTGCATTCAACGACGAGAAGGGTGTTCAGGCGCTGACCTGGATGAAGCAAACGATTGACGATGGGTTGTCCAATCCAAGTTCGGTATCTTCTGATGAGAATGCGGTTCGCGATAACTTTATCGCGGGCCAGTCGGCCTTTGCTGTGAACTGGCTGTTCCAATATAGCGATTCGAATGATGCATCGAAATCAACCATCGCCGGGCAGGCTGCATTTGCGCCTATGCCGGTGTTCAAGGCAGCTGCGGATGCCGGCGTTAAAGGCTCCAGCGTGGATGGCTCCAGCTCATTCGCCATCATGGCGACTACACCCTACCCAGATCAGACCTGGAAATTCCTCAGCTACCTGGCCAGCAATGAAGTGCAGACCAAATATTCAGCGGAAATGCTGCCTGTATGGCAGGCAGACTTCCAAGGCGATGCACTAAAACAACTTGAGTCTGCGACCGCGACCAATCCGGTAACCGTCCCCGCCTTCCTGGCACAGTTCCCGTATGCCAACGAGCGTCCAACTGTCCCCTACTACAATGAAGCTTCCGCCGCACTGCAACTTGCCATCCAGGAGGCATTGACAGGCGTAAAGTCCCCGAAGGATGCGTTGGATGCGGCTGCTGCAAAATGGATTGAATTAGCAGGCAAGTAGTTAATGATATAGAAACCATAAGTGGATTTGCGTTCTAGCGCAAATCCACTTATATTTTGACCATGGCAACGAATACTGCGAAAAGACCACTCTCGCTGCAACAGCAGGACGCACGTGCGGCGTGGCTGTTGCTTGCGCCCAGCTTATTGATCATACTGGGCGTCACGTTATGGCCTGTCATTTCCACGTTTATTCTGAGCTTTTTTCGTTTACAGACCGGCCTTAACCAGGTCAGAACATTCGTAGGTCTGGGTAATTATATTGAGATGCTCAGAGACCAGACCTTTTGGGAAACCATTGGGCGTACGCTTTACTTTACGGTCGTTTCTGTGGGCATCGAGTTAGCCCTGGGATTGGCAGTTGCCCAACTGATCCATTCGCGTCCCTGGGGCTGGCAGTTCCTGCGTTTCAGTCTGATTATCCCCTGGGCCGTGCCGACTATTGTCAATGGCGCAATGTGGCGCTGGATCTACAGCGCAGATTTTGGCGCTTTGAACGGTCTTCTTCTGCAGTTGGGTTTGATCAAACATTATGTTCCCTGGTTATCCCTGCCCAACATGGCAATGAACTTGGTGATCGTGGCAGATATCTGGCATACCATGCCTTTCGTCGCACTAGTGCTGCAAGCAGCTCTGGCCGGTCTGCCCGAAGACCTGGACGAGGCGGCTGCCGTCGATGGGGCAAATGCCTGGCAGCGTTTCTGGCAGATCCGCCTTCCGCTCCTGCGGCCTGCCATTCTCGTGGCATTGATCGTCCGCACGGTGGATGCTTTCCGTGTATTCGATATTGTTTATATCCTGACCAGCGGCGGGCCAGCGTATAAAACCCTCACCATTACTTATTTGACCTATCTGAATTCATTCGCATTCGGAAAACAGGGAATCGGCGCGGCATTATCCTTCCTGATCTCCATGTTTACGATCATCATGGCACTTATCTACATTCGATTCCTTTATCGTCCTGAGGAGACTCAATGATGAGATATCGAAAATTCGCTCGAAAACTATCCCTGTCGCTTCTGATGGTACCGGTCTTATTCTTCATTTTCTTTCCGATTCTCTGGCTGTTCAGTGCCAGCCTTTCCACACAGGTGGAGTTGTTTGCCGTACCCCCGCACTGGATTCCCCAACATCCGACGTTCCAAAACTATTTTGACATTTTCTTTCCAAGTTTGGCTGCATCCTCTGTGCCGCGTACCTTTGCCACGGCACTATTGAATTCCATCAAGATTGCATCGGCGGTAACAATCATTTGTATTTTGATTGGCAGTCTGGCAGCATATGCATTGACGCGTATTCCATTTAAATTCAACCGAAGCATCCAGCTCGGCATTATCGCTACACGTATGATCCCCGAAGTATCTCTGGTCCTGCCGCTCTTTATCATTGCCTCGAGCCTGCAGTTGATCAATAAGCCCATTGTGCTGATCATCACTTACATGAGTTTTGCCCTGCCGTATGCCATCTGGTTGATGGCCGCTTACTTTCAAACGGTTCCAATCGAACTGGAAGATGCCGCCCGTTTGGATGGCTGTTCGCGCCTTGGGATTTTGTTCCGCGTTGTGATGCCTATATCGGTGCCCGGACTCGTTTCCACTGCCATGTTCGTGTTCCTGCTCGCCTGGGATGAGTTTTTCTACGCCCTCATCTTCACCAGCACATTGGCTGCCAAAACCGTCCCTGTGGCAATTTCAGAATTTGTTGGCCGCTATGTCGTGAATATCAATGGGATGATGGCCGGAGGCATCCTGGCGGCTGTGCCACCGGTCCTGGTGGCACTGGTTTTCCAGCGGTATATTGTGAGGGGTATGACTGCCGGTGCTGTGAAGGGATAGCAGGAATTATGCAGATTGCCCCTGACTGTATTTGATGGGCCTGCAACCTGATACCTCGCACCTGAGTCCGCCCTACGGTCCCCACCTTGGTTGATAGTCGCAATAATCATTATTCGTCAAGCGGCGCAAGTTCGATCCATCCAGCTTCATCACATAAATCTCGCAGCCATGATCATCCCCAAAACGGTCATAATATGCAGTAAAAGTAACCCACTGACCATCTGGAGAAAAGGACGGACCCTGCGCGTTCCCACCCGTTGGCGAAATGATGTGCGCGTTGGATCCATCGGCGTTCATCAGGTAGACCTCGTGCTTCCACGGTTCACCCGAATACGTCACAATAAACTGGCCATCCGGCGACCAGTCACTGCGGCCTCGGATGGCAGGCAAATTGCTGATCTGGTGGTCGTTGGCGCCGCTCTTTTTCACCGCGAATAACTGTATCGGTCCGTTCATATCCGAAGCAAACAGGATTTGGGAACTATCCGGCGCCCAGGTAGGATCCCATCCGGTGATGCCGGCTACGTTACCGGCCTCGGAACCATCGCGGTTCATGACCCAGATCTGGTAACTATCCGATTGCGCCGTCCAGCGCATGAATACAATGAACTTGCCGTTTGGCGAAATCTCAGGCGCATTCAATACCCCCCACTTGTTGCTCAGTTGATTAACATCCCCGTCAGCGAGGGTCATCTCGTAAAGTTCATAAATGTTTTCCTCGCGGAAAGCCGCGTACATCACACTCGCACCATCGGGCGACAACGACGGATAGTAGTGTTGACGTGAGGCGTCGTTCGTCAGTTGGCGCATGCCTGTCCCGTCTGCATTCATGATACAGATCTGATTCGCCGCCTGAACTTTATACACCTGGCATGTGTAAACGATATGACCCGTTAACCCATCTGCAGCGCTGGCAAATGGAACCGTCGTAGTACCGCCAGCCAGGGTAGATGCAACTGTAGGAGGAGGGTTAAAAACGGAAGTTGGTACTGGGAGAGATGGAATGGGAGAAGCAAGGCCGGAGGGCGTCGATGCCTGTAATGTCGCGAACAGATCAGAGGATGGAGTGGGCGGCGCAGGATTGAATAGATTGCAGGAGAGTGTCAGGAGTAAGGCAATAACAGTCAAGAGATTTCTGCGGTTCATCTCCCTATTGTAACGCGTCCATATTTGTAATACGCCGCACACGCGCCCTCAGAGGAAACCATCGTCGCGCCCAATGGATGTTCCGGCTTGCAGGCTTTTCCAAAGGCTGGGCAATCGTGAGGTTTCTTGAGCCCCTGCAAAATCTGACCGGCGATGCAAATCGGTGATTCCTGAGTCTGGATGCTTTGCACGTCGAACTTCTTTTCAGCGTTGAACGCATCGTACTCCGCCCGAAGCTGCCACCCGCTCGAGGGAATGACTCCAATTCCGCGCCATTTCCGGTCCGTGACCTCGAAGACCTGAGCGATCGCTCTCTGCGCGGGCAAATTCCCCTCAAACGTTACTGCACGCGGATAGGCATTCGCCACTTCAAATTTGCCAGCCTCCAGGAGTTGAACCGTTTTCAAAATTCCCTGCACAATATCGAGCGGCTCGAATCCTGTCACTGCCATGGGGACCTTGTATTTTTCCGCAATCTCGGGATACTCGTGGTATCCCATCACCGCGCAGACGTGGCCCGCCAGCAGGAATCCCTGCACGCGATTAGCCGGTGATCCAAGAATGGCATGCATCGCGGGAGGAACACAGACATGTGACACCAAAATCGAATAATTCGTCAATCCGAGATGCTTCGCCTGTAGAACACTCATCACATTCGGCGGCGCGGTCGTCTCGAAACCAATGGCAAAAAAGACCACCTGCTTACCAGGATTTTGCTTCGCAATCTTTACCGCATCGAGCGGCGAATAAACCACGCGCACATCGCCGCCCGCGGCTTTCACAGAAAACAGATCACGGCCGGAGCCCGGCACGCGCAGCATGTCACCGTAAGAGCAGAAGATAACATTCGGTTGCGATGCGATCTCAAGCGCCTTATCGATCAACTCCAGCGGCGTGACGCAGACTGGACAGCCCGGTCCATGCACCAATTCAATTTCAGGAGGAAGTAGCTGGTCAATGCCATGGCGCACGATCGCATGGGTCTGACCCCCGCAGATTTCCATGACCGTCCACGGGCGCGTCACAGTGCGGCGGATCTCGTCAATTACGCCTTTGACCAGACTTGCATCGCGGTATTCGGTAACGTATTTCATAAGTGTCTCATGTCATTGCGAGGAGCCGCTCTGCGGCGACGAAGCAATCGCCGATCTGGTGGAGAAATCTGCTCGACCGTTTTATCTGTTTAGTTGGAGATTGCTTCGGGCATCCTTCGACTATGCCGCTAAGAACAAGCGGCTCCGCTCAGGACAAACGCCCTCGCAATGACGTTACTTTGGACCAATCTCATTTTCCAAATCATCAATTTGCTTCAGCAGATCGAGCGTTTCAAGCGCTTCCTTCTCATTCATCAAGCTGATGGCAAACCCCACATGGATCACACAATAATCCCCGACCTTCGCCTCGGGGACGTAATCAAGACAGGTCTCGCGAAAGACCCCACCATAATCCACCTTCGCCATCTTCAAACCATCTTGTTCAGAAATTTCCACAATCTTGCCTGGCACAGCTAAACACATGTTAGCCTCCTAATCTTGATGCCGCGACTACGGCCTGTCCGAGCGACAGCCCGCCGTCATTGGCCGGTACTTCATGATGGATATAAACAACAAATCCGCTTTTTTCCAGCAGCGCAAGCGTTCGTCTCAATAGCAGCATGTTCTGCCACACTCCACCCGAAAGCGCGACTTCTTTGATTCCCGTTTCGGACTTGATCTTCAGACAGACTTCTCGCGCCATCTGTGCCAGCCCATTGTGGAAGCGCGCCGAGATTTTCGAAATGTGGACTCCCATCATCACATCCTTGAGTAACGCCTCAACAGCGCTTCCCACATGAACTTTGTCCTGATTCAGTCCGAACGAATAACTTTCTAACTCAGATTCATCGGCCAATGCTTCGAACTCAATCGCCGCCTGCGCTTCATAATTGACTTTTTGCCTCACACCCGCGAGCGCCGCGGCCGCGTCAAATAATCTTCCCATGCTGGAGGTCATTGGTGTGTTGATCTTCTTCTCAAGCTGCACACGCAAGGTGACAAGATCTTCCGCGCAAAACTCTTTGACGGACTCTAGTCGCTCCTCCCAATCCAATCCCAGCGACCATAGCAGCGCCAGCGCGGTCCGCGCGGGTTTCTTAACTGCGGCATCACCACCCGGGAGCGGGAAATATTCAAGGTGGAAGCGCCGCTGATAAGATCTGTAATCTGCAATCAATACTTCCCCGCCCCAGATCGCACCATCTTCACCGTATCCAGTGCCATCAAAGGACAGGCCGATCACAGGACGCGAGCCGTCCAGTCCTTGTTCGGCCATGCATGCCGCGACATGTGCGTGATGGTGCTGAACGTTCAGCGTCGGTAGATTTTCCCGTTCAGCGCGTTCCAGGACATAGCGTCTGGCAAGGTAATTCGGGTGGAGGTCGCATGCAATCCCAACCGGCGTTACACGGAATAATCGCTCGAAGTGCTCAATTCCCTGCTCAAAGGATTTCAGTGTTTCATAGTTTTCCATATCCCCAATGTGGTGGCTGAGAAATGCATAATTCTTGTTCGTTATACAAAAGGTATTCTTGAGTTCGGGTCCAGTGGCAAGGATTTGCGGGACTTCGAATGGAAGTTTGACCGGGAAAGGTGAATAGCCGCGAGAACGACGAATTGGGTAGACTGACGACGAATTGTGGATAGTGGTCTGTGGCATGTCGTCGAATGCTCGTACGACCGAATCATCACAGCGGATGTGAATCTCACGATCGTGAAACAGGAATGCGTCTGCAAGAACAGATAACCTTTGACGGGCCTCTTCGTTGTCAGTGGCAATGGGTTCTTCGGAGATATTGCCGCTGGTCATTACAAGGACAGACGCAGGTTCGTGGTCTGTGGTCAGTCGTCTTTCGTCATCAGCGAGGAGCAGATAATGCAGCGGCGTATACGGCAGCATCACACCGAGCCCATCCTGCGCTGGAGCGACCTCTCTGGCAATGTTTGATTCCGGTCTGCGTTTGAGCAAAACAATTGGGCGTGCCGGTGAAGTCAGCAGCTCGCGTTCGGCTTTGCTGACAAAGCAATGCTTCTCGATTGTTTCCATATCCGGCATCATCAACGCGAAGGGCTTGTCTACGCGTAATTTCCGGTCACGGAGCTCGGTCACAGACTTTGCGTTCGTCGCGTCGCAGGCGAGATGAAACCCGCCGAGGCCTTTGATGGCAACGATTTTGCCTTCAGCCAGCAGTCGTCGCGTTTCGAGGATTGCATCATCTTCACGTAGAGGCAACTCGCGAGTCTCCCCCACAGTTTCCAACCAGACACTCGGACCACAAACGGGACATGCCACCGGCTGTGCATGGAATCTCCGATTGGTCGGGTCCGTGTATTCGCGTTCGCAATCGGGACACATGGCAAAGGGAGCCATGGTCGTTTTGGGACGGTCGTAGGGAATATCTTTGATGATCGTAAAGCGGGGTCCGCAGTTGGTGCAGTTGATGAATGGATAACGATAACGGCGGTCGTTTGGATCGAACAGCTCATGCAGGCAATCGTCACAGATGGCGACGTCCGGCGAGATCGGCTGGAACGCGCCCTCGACTGATTCAGAATGGACGATGTCAAAGGAATGGAATCCGCTGGGAGGGCGGAAAGAAGCAGAGAATTCGTCGATACGGGAGAGTGGCGGGGCATCGTCTTGCAGTGATTTAATGAAGGAGTCCAGAGAGTCTTTATCCCCATCCACTTCGATATCCACACCTGCGGAAGTGTTGCGGACCCAGCCGTTGAGGTCTAGCCGCGTGGCAAGGTTGTAGACGAATGGTCGAAAACCAACGCCCTGCACAATACCGGTGATGTGGACACGCAATCCATCCATTATCTCTTCACGTTCTGGAGCAGCCAGTCAATCCACGCGTCGAGGCCTTCGCCGGTGCGGCAGGAGATCGGGAATGTGATCACGCCGGGGTTCAGCGCTTCGACGCCGCGTTGAAAATAATCCATTTTGAATGGAATATAGGGAAGCAAATCTATCTTGTTGATGATGAGCGCATCCACGCCGCGGTACATGCCCGGATATTTATAAGGCTTGTCATCGCCCTCTGGCACGGACGCAACGAGGATGGATTTATGGGTGCCCAGTTTAAAGCTCGCAGGGCAGACCAGGTTGCCAACATTTTCCACAATCAACAAATCGAACTGCGTGAGGTCCAGTTGGTTGAGCGCGCCCTGCAACATGACCGCGTCAAGATGACATTCGCCGCCAGTGTTGATCTGGACGGAGGCCAGCGCGCCGGCCGCGGCAGCACGGTCTGCGTCAATGGACGTGGCGATGTCACCGTCGACAGCAGCGATCCGAAGCCGATCCTTCAGCCGAGGGAGTGTTTGCTCGATCATCGAGGTCTTGCCCGCGCCGGGCGAGGCCATAAGGTTGATGGCAAAAACACCCGCGGAATCAAGACGAGCGCGATTTTCTTCCGCGAGCCGATCATTTGCGTTCAGGATGTTCTCTACAACGGGGATGCGCTGGGTCATTGTGAGTTGATTGTACGTCTGACGCAAAGGGCAAAACAGTCATTTCTTGCCCTAAATTGTATGATTTTCTTCCATAGTTCGGTTAGCAGACCATAACTTACCCCTCTACATCAATGGCTTCCACGAAAAATTCCTCCCCGGCAATGATCTTGGCCCCCACGCTTCCACACTTTGGACAGGAAAATTGCTCACCGCTCGGACGGTATTTTTCGAAGCAGGCCATGCACTGGAATTCCGCAGGCACACGGCGAAAATGAAGGGTCGCGCCTTCAGCAGCCGTATCCTTTGCGATCATATCCCAGTAGAACTGAATTGAATCATCCACGAGCTGTGCAAGCTCCCCCATCACAAGATAAATATCGGTAATATGCTTGCCCTCCGCATGACGCAGGGCAATGTCGAGGATGGATTGAGTCACCGGAAGTTCGTGCATCAATAAAATTCCTCAGGCCGGTCTATAAGCCGCACATGGCCCCTTCAATGGGGGATCCGTCCAGCCCTGCCCGCCCATCTCCGCCAGGTAAAGAATTCCTCAGGCCGGTCTATAAGCCGCATTCTGTCCAGCGGACTACTCCGCCTGTGCAATCATCTCTCTGGGCAGCGCGTCACCGCGCCGCTCGATGCGGCCTACCCGGGGCTGGCCTTTACCACAAGAGGGAAAGGCACGTGTGGAGACGAGCAGTCTCCCATCGTCCACGGACGATTTCGCCCCTGCTTGGCCTTGCTCCCGGCGGGGGTTACCTGGCCGCCCGCATTACTGCGGGCGCCGGTGGTCTCTTACACCACCTTTTCACCATTGCCACCCCCACCCTGCACCCTCCCCCAAAATCCTTCGGATTTTGGGGGAGGGCCGGGGAGGGGGCTGTCTGTTTCTGTGGCCCTTATCCGGCAGGTTCGCGCCTCTCGGCGGCTTCCCCGCCCCGGGTACTCTCCGACGCCGTGCTCTATGGAGTGCGGACTTTCCTCGATCCCGTAAGCACAGGACCGCGATTGCCCGACCAGCCTGAGGAAAGGTTATCATACACGAGCGCAGGTCATGCGTCAACGTTCTGACAGTGCTGCTGATACAAATTCGACACGAATGAGCCACCTTGGATGTGTGACGAGCATTCAAAAAATATCGAGGTCGAAGGTTTTGGTAAAGCATTGCGCAGGATCATATCCATCACCTAACCAAATTGATGGTTATGGCTCGTGACTTTCGCGGAAAATCGTAGCAAATTTTACAACAAGCGGTAAAATAAGAACATCACCGCGTTCCATAAATGAGGATTTCCCGTGAGTCATTGGCCCGGAAAATACGTTATTGGTCTTACTGGCAACATCGCCACCGGCAAGAGTGTCGTGCGCAGAATGCTTGAGCATCTGGGTGCATATACGATCGACGCAGATGCGCTTTCACATCGCGCTATTTCAAAGGGTGCGCCTGGCTATCAACCGGTCCTCTCAACATTTGGAAAATGGCTGGTCGGCAAAGATGGTGAGATCGACCGTAAGAAACTTGGCAATCTCGTCTTTAATGACCCGGAAGCACTGACGCAGCTGGAGGATATCATCCACCCGCTTGTCTACCAGGCCACTGGAATATTGATCCAGCGTGCGGCCCAGCATGTGATCGTGGTAGAAGCGATCAAGCTGCTGGAAGGAAAACTGCGCGGCGTGTGTGACAGTATCTGGGTTACAAACGCACCGGAGGAAGTACAGGCCGAGCGATTGATCCGCAAGCGCGGACTCTCACGCGACCAGGCTCTGGAGCGCGTCCGCATGCAGTCTGCACAGAGTGACAAAGTAAGCGCGGCCAACGTTGTCATTAAGAACACCGGTTCATACGAGGACTTGTGGAAACAGGTCAGCGCGGCCTGGAAGAAGATTTCGCCCGCCAGTGAGGAACCCGCTCCAGTTGTAGTGAAGCCGGCTGCTTCCGGTGATTTCTCTGTCCAGCGCGGACGGCCACGTGATTCAGCAGCCATCGCCAGGCTGCTCACCGAGTTGAGCAAAGGCAACCGCAAGGTCAATTCGGAGGATGTGATGGCGGACTTCGGCGACAAGGCCTACCTGCTGCTGCAAATGGGTGGGCGCTCGGTTGGCGTCGCGGGATGGCAGGTGGAGAATCTGGTAGCACGCACAACCGATCTTTATCTCGCGGATGGCATTGAACCGGTCAAAGCGATCGAGACTCTGGTCAAAGCGGTCGAGCGCGCTTCCGGTGACCTGCAGTGCGAGGCATCGCTGCTCTTCCCGCAGGGTCCGCTCGCCCGGCAGGATGCCGTTTGGAAACAACTTGGCTATGAACGCCAAACTCCCGAAACACTGGGCGTACAAGCGTGGCAGGATGCCGCGCTTGAGTCCATGCCGTCGGATAGCACGCTGTACTTTAAACAATTGCGGCAGGATCGTGTCCTGCGACCTATTTAGGAAGAGCTCCGCTGTCCAGGCAGTGGAGGCGCCGTCTGGAGCATGGTGGCGCCCTGTACATGGTTTCGGTAGTCTGTAAATTGGTACATTGCTAGATTGGTGGGGCCAAATCAGGAATCTGGTTTTGGCACACTACTTGCCGCGTGTGACCAATTTGCCGTGCACCTGATTTACAACTTTACCAATGACCGACTTCCTCAACAACCTCTTCTTCATCTTCCAGCGTATCAACTTGCTGAGTGTGTTGGACATCACGCTGGTGACGTTGATCTTTTTCGGTCTTCTTTATACATTACGCGATACACAGGCCATGGCACTTCTGCGAGGCATGATCCTGCTGGTCGTTGTGATCGTACTGCTCACCAGTCTGGTGGATTTACCTGCCTTCTCCTGGCTGGCACGGAACTCCCTCCCCGCACTTCTGCTCTCCATACCGGTGATCTTTGCCCCCGAGATCCGGCGCGCCCTCGAACGCATCGGTCGCGCGCGGAACTTGTGGCCGGGCTCCACCAAATCGATAGACATCAACCTCGAGCAGACCATCCACGCCGTGGTCAGCGCAGCAGCCAGGTTGTCCGCGCGGCATCACGGTGCCTTGATCATCTTGCAGCGACTGGACACGCTGGAGGATTACATCGAAACCGGTGTGCGGATGAACGCCCGCGTCACGCCGGAACTGCTTCTCCAGATCTTTTATCCGAATACGCCCTTGCACGACGGCGCGGCGATCATCATCGGGTCACAGGTTGCAGCCGCGGCATGCGTGATGCCGCTTTCCGCGAGCGGTATTCTCAATCCCACGCCTGAACGGCAAATGGGACTGCGGCACCGCGCAGCGCTTGGCATCTCTGAGGCAAGCGATGCGATCGCAGTTGTGGTGTCAGAGGAAAGCGGAGGGATTTCCGTCGCCCACGCGGGACGCATGTTGCGCAGACTCGATCCTGACCGGTTGGAAAACATTTTGATTGCTTTCTTCCGTCCCGGAAATGCGATGCGCAAGAATAACTGGCTCGAAAAGTTTTTCCCCGGCCTTTTCACGCGAAAAGAGAGGAAGTGAATGTGGCGCTGGATTAGGACGAACTTCCGCACCTTCCTCTGGGCCTTTGCACTGGCACTGGCAGTGTGGGTCGCCGCAGTGACTTCCGCCGACCCCGATGAAACTCGTATCCTGCCAAATAATGTACCTATCGAGATCGTCGGCCAGGACCCCGGCCTCGTTATGGATTCCAGCGTACCAAAGTTTATCGAACTAAGCTTGCGCGCGCCTCACTCCGTTTGGAATGAGATCGAAGCTCATCCGGAAAACGTGCGCGCCATCCTTGATCTTGCAGGTTTGAGTGAAGGCGAGCACACCGTGAACCTGCAGATCCAGATTGCAGCGCGGCCGGTTCAAATCGTCTCTGCCACACCCGGCTCTGTGACGGTTGCGCTCGAACCCCTGGCCTCGAAGACATTATCGGTTGACCTGACCTTGAGCGGTGAACCGGCCGTAGGGTATCAGGTGGGTGATGCAAACCTGGACCCGAGTCAGGTTGTGGTAGCCGGAGCCAGGTCACAGGTCGAGAAAGTTGCGAGAGCGCGCTTGTCATTGAGTCTGGAAGGCATCCGCGAGAGCATTGACCAGTCACTGCCGGTGGAAATTCTCGATGACCAGGGGCAGCCGATCACGGGTCTTTCGGTCTCGCCGGAGTCATTGCACGTGACGTTGTTGGTCAATCAGCAAGGCGGCTACCGTGATCTGGCAGTCAAAGTCCTTGTAACAGGCCAGGTGGCAAGCGGATATCGTTTGACGAACATTTCCGTCTTTCCGCCAGTGGTGACGGTCTTTGCCACGGACCCAACATTGGTGAAGAGTCTACCAGGCGTGGTGGAAACACAGCCGCTCGACCTGCAAAATGCAAACGATGACATCACAACTCGCATCGCGCTCAACCTGCCAACGGGCGTTTCCATCGTCGGCGAGCAGACGGTGTTGATTCAGGCTACCGTGTCGCCGATTGAGAGCAGCCTGACGCTGGCCGGGGAGAAAGTGGATTTAATCGGCCTCTCGTCCGGGCTGGCTGCACAGATTTCGCCGCCAACCGTGGATGTGATCGTCTCCGGGCCGCTGCCTTTACTGGATACATTGACGCGTCAGGATATCCGCATCACCGTGGATTTGACCAACCTGGGCGAAGGGACACATCAACTGACGCCTGTGGTTGAGATCTTGATTTCAGATGTGATCGTGGAATCCATTTTGCCGGGGACGATTGAAGTGGTATTATCACCTACCAGCGGTCCGAGACCGACTCCAACGCCGTAAAGCCCTCACCCCAGCCCTCTCCCAAATTTGGGAGAGGGGGAAGTCTGGAACATGCCCAAACCCATTGTTGCTCTCGTTGGCAGACCCAACGTAGGCAAATCGACCCTCTTTAATCGTCTGGCCGGCGAACGCCTGGCTATTGTTGACGATACTCCTGGCACCACGCGCGACCGGCTCTTTTCTGATTCCGAATGGAATGGCCGCGCCTTCACCATTGTTGACACCGGAGGAATTGACCCGACTCACGGTGGCAGGACTCCACTCTCGGTGGGCTCCGCGGACTTTATTAAGGAGATCCGTCAGCAGGCCCAGGTGGCGATCCAAGAAGCGGACGCGGTGCTGTTCGTGAACGATGGCGACTCAGGTGTCACGCCCTCGGACCGCGAGGTGGCAGAAATCCTGCGCCGCTCGCAGAAAAAATTACCGGATGGCCGCTTCTGGCCTCCGATCTTTGTGGTGGTCAACAAAGCTGAGAATGTCGAACGCCGTACCCAGGCCGCGGAATTCTACGAATTGGGATTGGGCGATCCTTATCCTGTCTCCGCCTTGCATGGCACAGGGACCGGCGATTTGCTGGATGATCTGGTCAAGGCGTTCCCGCCACAGGAAACGGAAGCAGAGGACGAAAGTGTTAAGATCGCCATTGTGGGAAAACCAAACGCCGGCAAATCCAGCCTGTTAAATCGATTGGTTGGCGAAGAGCGTGTGATCGTCAGCCCCATCGCAGGGACAACGCGCGATTCGATCGACTCGAAGATCAATTTCGATGGCCTGGATGTGACGCTGATCGACACGGCTGGCATCCGTCGCCGCGGCAAGATCGAGCGCGGCGTCGAGCAATATAGCGTGCTGCGCGCCTTCAAGTCCATCGAGCGCGCGGATGTGGCATTGCTGATGATCGATGCGACCACCGGCATCACGTCTCAGGATGCACATATTGCTGGCTTTATTATTGAAGAATGGAAGTCATGCGTGGTGCTGGTCAATAAGTGGGATGCGCTGGCGAAGGATACAACCACGATGGATGATTACACGGCTATCATCCGCCGCGAATTGAACTTCGTGGATTACGTTCCCATCCTGTTTATTTCCGCCAAGACCGGCCAGCGCGTGGACCAGGTTTTGCCATTGGCGTTACGCGTACAGGAGGAACGGCTGGCGCGGCTGACAACCTCCAAGCTCAATGAGATCATCCACAAGGCGCAGGATGCACATCCGCATCCATCGCACGCGGGACGTGCGCTCAAGATGTTTTATGGCACTCAGGTCCGCAGCGATCCACCGACGTTCATGATATACGTCAACGATCCGAAGCTGATGCACTTCAGTTATTTGCGGTATCTGGAGAACCAGATTCGCGCGGAGTATGGATTCCTGGGGACGCCGATCAGGATCGTGATCAAGGGACGTAGAGAAGAGTAGAGAATAGTTTTCAGCCAGCAGTAATCAGTTCTGTTGTATCTCCAGAATCACCAGCGTAATTCCACCCAGAATAGCAGCCGACGCGAGGACTAAGTAGGTTTCCAAAAAATACGTCATACTTTTGGCGGGAAGACATCTTGGAGCCAAAAGTGTTCGGAAAGAATGCCAGCTTTGCGTAAGCGTTCGCGTGGCGAGAGATTATCGAGATAGGCGCAAGCATATTTCAAGGTGGTCTTCAAATCAGGTAGTGGCTCGTTGGCCAAGACATCTTTTTTCAGATGTCGCCATAAGTGATCGACTGAGTTCAACTCCGGACAAGCCGTTGGTAACCAGCGCAATTGAATGCCGAGGTCTTTTGCCAATTGTCGACTCCTATTCGCCCGTTGTGCAGAAATCTTATCCAGAAAGAGCACGATATGCCAGCCGCGCCAATGAGAACAAATGCGTTGGAGAATAAGCTGAAAGGTATCTTGATTGTATGCCTCCGAAGAATACTGAAAGTATGAACCCGTTTGGATGTTCAACACACCCGTTAGAATACACTTCGCACGATGTTGACCGAGGATGGGCACTTCGGCTTGTTTACCCATGGGTGCCCACATGGCGCGCAGCGGCGGAACTTCATTGAAAATGGTTGAGTCAATGAAAAGGCAAACAGTGCGTTTTCGACCTTTAAGACCGTGTTTTAGCCCCCTTTTTCCTGTTGCCAGGTGGGGGAACGTAATGCCAGGGTCAGTCGTGGTCGTTTGTAACGATAGCGCAAACTCCGCAAAGCCCGTCGCACTGTTGATCGGCTTACCCATGTGGCTGTGTGCCGATGGATCAGACATCGTAACATTGGCACAGTCCAATTGCGCGCACGAAAGCCATACCGCCGCGGATCACACTGCCATACACGCTCAATCTCTTTCCGAGCCAGTTTCAATGGCTCAGGCGCACGACCTGTGTGTTGTCCTTCAGCGATCCGCGCCAGCACAGGATCTTGCGCTCGTTCTTGATATTCCCTTTTCCAGCGTTGAATGGTGCGCCAACTCATACCCAGGCGTTGCGCAACAGCACTCGCTGTGTGGTTCTCATGCAACCAAAGCAACGCTTGCGCGCGCCTCACTTGACGAGCATTCGCACTCCTTCGTGCAATCTCATGTAACAAGCTGTAAGCACGGGATGTCAGATTGAAAAGTGCCACCGAATTGGGTCTCCTTGTTCAGCAAGGATAAACCCAATCCAACACAATATGACAAAAATTCTGAACACCTACTTAGGCGCAGACTCAGCGACTCGCCGAGGAAAATGATAGCACCCATGGCGGCAATGACTGGCACGCTCAGCTGCACTGTGGCCGCTTGAGCTGCTTTCAACCCGGGCAATGCTGTATACCAAATGGCGTACCCTATTCCAGAAGCCAGTGCGCCTGAGGCAACAGCGTACAGTACTCCGGCAGCATTCAGAGATGTGCCCTGAAACAGCAGTAGACTCATAAGCGCAGCGAGAGGAACGGAGCGCAGGAAATTCCCGGCAGTAACGCCGGTAGGATCGCCAACCCCTCTCCCACGCAGAGAATAGACGCCCCATGCGGTGCCGGCACACAACATTAATAAAGAGCCGAGCAGCGGCGGCGCCGCCAGGCCTGGAATTAATAGCCCAATCAGTCCTCCGATGGCGAGCAGCAGACCCAGGATTTGCAGGCTCCGGAGTCGTTCTCCAGACCAAATCCCATATCCGATCATTGTGGTCTGGACCGCGCCAAAAAGCAGCAGCGACCCGGTAGCCGCAGGCAGACTCACATACGCAAACGAAAAAGCAGCCGCATACAGAAAGAGAGCTAATGCCGAGAGCCAGTTACCTCCGCCGGTAGATAGACCGCGGCGCATCCGAACTAATAGCCAAAGCATCAGCGCGCCGGAGGCCAATCGAATTGTAGTGAAACTGGCCGCGTCAATGCCGGTATGTTTGAGAGCGAGCCTGCACAGTAATGAATTGCTCGCAAAGGCGATCATGGCTAATGACGTCAGGAGAATTACGCGGGGATATGACATTAAATGTTCTCCTATCCATGTCAAGGTGACAGTCACCTGTTTTATGTTTACGGAAAATACTGCTTCAGCATCTGCCCTGCCAACTGTCCATTGGCGCCATTGGGATCGGCAGCACGGACGAAGGTCAATTCATTGAAGGCAGAAGGTTGATTCCCCTGGGCGAGATAATTCATGGCAAGATGCAGATGAGCGGGGAGATAGTCTTTATCACGGGAGATTACATCGAGTAGAGTCTGTTCGGCAAGATGGTAACGACCCGAAGAAGCATAGGACCAACCCAGCGCATCCAGCGCGGCGAGATCCGCGGGAGCAAGATCCACGGCTTTTTGCGCGGCGGGCAGGCCGATATCCTCCACGTGCACGCCGTTCTCCGCGCAGAAGACCGCCAGCAACCGCCAGTAGGTCGCATCCTTCGGCGCGAGTTCTGTTGCGCGCTGATAAGCCGTCAGCGCAGAGGCGAGATCACCCAGTTTGAGATGAGCATCGCCAACGGACGCGAACCAGGCAGGGTTCTCCGGCTCATATTCTGCCGCCAGCAGGTATTCGGCCAGCATCTGCCTGTACTTTCCCTGGCGGCTCCAGTACATGCCGCGCAGCGCGCGCACGACAGCGGACTTGTGATCGAGGGATAATGCGCGATCAAGCTCAACGCGTCCGTCCGCGCCTGTCTGTTGCTTGGCCTCTCCAAGCCAGGCCCACGCCTCGGCATTGTCCGCGTTCGCTTCGATGGCGTCCTCGAAGGCCGAGACGGCAAGGTCCCATTCCTGGACGAGTCCGAGGGCGCGGCCAATGGTGACAGAGCGTGCTGATGGATCGGTCTCTTTGGCAGATAGTTCCAATGCCGCGCGCAAGGTCTGCACCGCGGATTCATATTCAGGGTCCAGGGAGGATGCGAGCAGCAGTTCGTCGCGCGCCTGCTTGAGATCAGAGAGAGTCAACAGGAGACCGAGCCTGTAATGGGCGTAGACATTTTCCCCGTCAAAAAGGACCTGGTTTTGAAGCGCGGCGCGTTCAGCCGGCCAATCCTTTTGCGAACGATGGACAAGTGCAGCCAGGGCATAGAGTGCGCCAGATGATCGATGCTCTTTCAGGCCAGACTGACTGCTTTGCAGGGCGGCTTCCATATTCCCGGTGGTGAAGTATGCGTATGCCAGTGTAACCCAACCCTGCTCGGAAAGTTTGGGTGCGCGTTTGAGATACGTGATGGCAGAGGCTGCATCGCCCGCCGCGCCGGCGCTGATGCCGGCCCGCTCAAAAAGATCACTGCGCCAGGGCAGGAGCCGCGCCGCGCGTACATAGGATGCAGCTGCCTGTTTGTAATCGCGAGCGTCGAAAGCTTGGCTGGCTTTGGAAATTTCTGAGTTTCCGGTCAACCAAATCGACAGAAACACCGCACTCAGGAGCAGCGTTATAAGCACAGGCAAAAGCCATCTTCGGTTTCGCATCGGAATAATTATACGCTGTGGCACTGAGGCCTGAAGACTTCAGACTCCGCTTCATCGCAATGCTATTTATACGTTCCCTGCGCCATGATTTTTTGAACTGGAAGTATAATGATGCCGGAATGAGCAACTTCATCACACAAATCTTAACGCTCCTTACCACACCCACTGGGAATCTCATCTACTATATTGTCCTGCCATTTTCCATCGGCATGGCCCTGCAATCGGCTTTCAATCACTGGCGGGCAAGTGAGTTTCCTCAGGCGCGACGCGCAACTCTGGGCCTGGGCATGCTGCTGCTCGGACAGATCTTCCTGTTCATTTTCAGCGGCCTCGCATGGCAGGGACTGATCGACCCCAGCGCGAGCCTGCCTCCCATGGACCGCGCCTTTGTGCTGTATGGCATCATCTGGATCACATGGCTGTGGGCATTCCCGGAGCCCAACCGCGGCGCGGACGCGGCCGCCGTGTTGTTGACGTTGCTTGTGGTCGCCGCCATGGGTCTGAGTGTGCTCAACTGGGCAGGGCGGGCCGGGTCAACCACCTTCAATCAAACGCCAGATGATTTTCTCTGGCAGGTTGCCTCGATTGGGTTCATCGTCATCGCGATCATACTGCTTTTCATCCGCAAGCCGGACGGAATGTGGAACGGGATCATGCTCCTGGCCCTGGGCCTGCTCGGCCACATCCTGAATTTGATCTTCCCCACAGAGGGAGATTACGCCGGAGTTGTGCGGCTCGCTTACATGGCTGCCTATCCCATCCTGTTGACACTGCCTCAGCGTTTCGTCACCCCGGCCAACCTGCCAGCCACGCCCGTGCCTCAACCCAGCATCAAGAAGGACGCGGCGATGCCGGAGCGGCGTCGCTACAGCACAGACCCGAAGACCTTCCACGCCTTGCTGGCTCTCGCGGCGGAAACAAATGCAACGAAAATGAGCGAAGCCGTGACACGGGCGATTGCTCAGACTTTGCTGGCTGACCTGTGCTTTCTCATTTACTTAACTGACAACAAGAACCAGTTGATGATCGCCGGCGGCTATGACCTGATCCGCGAGGACAGCCTCGAAGGTGGTTCGCTCAACAAGACGGTCGCACCCATGCTGGCAAATGCCATCCAACGCGGACGCCCCTTGCGGATGCCGGCCAGCAGCACCTCTGCTGACATCAAAGGAATTGGTGACATGCTGGGATTAAGCAATCCCGGTCACCTGCTGAGCGTGCCGATCACCACTCCCGAAAAGGAAGCGATTGGCGGCATCCTCCTGCTTTCGCCTTACTCGGACCGTACATGGACGGCAGAGGATCAGGCCTTCTTAGCGAATATCGCCGCTTCGCTTGTGCCCATCATCCAGCGCGGCCAGAAGACTGCACGGCTCGAACAGACAGCCGAACAGGCCAAGTCGCAGGCCCTTGTGTTGGAACGGCAGAACACCGAGCTTACCGCAAAGTTGGAAGCCTTAGAGCAGGAAAAGAAAACTGCGCTCAAATCTGAAGATATGGCTGCTTTGATGGCCGCACAGGAAGAATCCCAGCGTGTCATCGAGCAGTTGCAGCAGGAAATTGTCCAGTTGCGCAGTGGCGGTAAAGGGGGACGATCGGCAGAATCGTCGCAGGTTGAAAAAGAACTGAAGATGACCTTGCAGGAAGTGGCGCACCTGCAAAACGACCTGGCAGAAGCCAACATGAAGCTGCTCCAGGTGGAGAAAGGGCAGGCCACCACGCGTACGACCGAACAGGCCGAGGTGATCGCGTCCATCGCGCAGGAGCTGCGCCAGCCCATGTCATCTGTCGTCGGATACACCGACCTGCTGCTGGGCGAATCCGTGGGCATCCTCGGTGCGCTGCAGCGGAAATTCGTGGAGCGCATCAAATCATCCACCGAGCGCATTGGTCAATTGATCGACGATATGATCCAGGTCAGTACCCTCGAAAGTGGGCTGGCCGATTTGAAGCCCGAAGCCGTTGACCTGAACCTCATCATTGACAACGCGATGTCCTACACGAGCAGTCAGGTGCGCGAGAAAAACATATCGCTTCACCTCGATCTGCCCAAGCAGGTCGCCGCAATCCACGCGGACCGTGAGGCACTGCAGCAAATCCTGATCCACCTCCTTCAGAACGCGGGGGCTGCGACACCCGTCGAAGGCTCGATCCGGCTCAAAGTCGAGACACAGACCGAGGAAGGTCAGGAATTCGTCCTGATTCAGGTTACTGATTCAGGTGGTGGCATCTCAGCCGAAGATATTCCACGAGTCTTCACCCGTCTGTATCGCGCAGACAATGTTCTGATACAGGGCGTGGGCGACACGGGCGTGGGCCTGTCCATCGCCAAGACTCTCACCGAAGCGCAAAACGGTCGCATCTGGGTCGAAAGTGACCCCGGCAACGGCTCAACCTTTAGTGTCCTGCTGCCGCTCTCCAGCGGCAACGGAACGGAACTGAAATCTGCGAAAGCCAGGGGGAAGAAATAATGCAAGGCGTGCGTCAGTTTGGGAATGCGCTGACCATAGCCCTGCTCTCGGTTGGACTGGTCCTCGGTGGACTCTCGCTGGCCGTGGTGGAATATGCAAGGCCGGCGTCTCCGGGCCCGACTGAAGGCCTGCCTCCGTCTCCGGTCCCTCTCACCGCTACAGCAACTCTGCCTCCGCTGCTCGAATCGCTCACGCCCACAGGCACTTCCACCGGAACGCCTCTCCCCCCTTCATCGTGTCCCATTCCGAGCGGTTGGATCGGATTGATCGTTCAGCCGGGCGATACGCTGGATACCCTGGCGGTGCGTTACCGTACCACAAGCGACGTGCTGCGGCAGGGCAACTGTCTGCTGACGAGCAGCCTGGTGGTCAATGCCATTGTTTATGTGCCCAATGTCGCGCCGAATACTGCGGTGGCATCCAGCACGACGGTTATCTTCAACACGCCGGTAACATGTGTGCCCGGTGCAACCGGCTGGACCCGGAATTATGTTGTCAGGCCCGGCGATACCCTCTTCCATATTGCAACGCAATACTATACAGATACCGCGACGTTAAAGCGCGTCAATTGCCACCCCGGCGACCAGATCACCCCGGGCGAACTTCTGTGGGTTCCGAACCGCGCCACGCGTACGCCGACTTCAACCCCGCTATCTTCTGTCAATACGCCTCTTCCCACTCAGCCTCTCACGGCCACGGCTCTGCCCTTCACTCTCACGCCTGAGCCGACGGATACCTTCCCGCCGCCAACCCCGACTTCCTCCGCCACAAGCGCCCCCACGCCAAGTGTGACCGCTTTTCCGACTGCCACACCCTGATCGTCCCATATTTCATTCATCGGGATAACCAACCGTAGCATTGAATTTTTAGCTCAATGAAGCCAATCTCCCTGTGTTGCGTGTTCGTATTATCTGGTATTGTCCTCAGCGCATGTGGCGCGACTCCGGCCGCCACAGTGGTGCAGGCCCTTCCTTTCGTACTGGTCACCGTCGCACCCAATGCCTCACCGACTCCCACCGCATTTCAACCCTCACTGAACACGCCGGCATCTTCCACAGAAAATTTATCGCTTCCAACAGAGACCCCCTCACCGACGCCAACGATCCATCCTGAAGCAACGGCTACGATTGACCTGGCGACCATGTTCCCCACCGAGGCGGCGCCACCGGTGATCAACCCGCCAACGACAGAACCCAGCCCTCTCCCCCCGCTCACAGACCAGGATACGATCAACTTCCTGCTGATCGGCTCAGATAAACGTCCCGGCTCTTCGTATCGCACGGATACACTGGTGATTGCAATTTATTGGCCGAAAAATGGACAAGTTTCGCTGATCTCGATTCCCCGTGATCTATGGATATACATTCCAACGGTCGGGATGCAGCGTATCAACACGGCCTATCAAAGCGGCGAGCTTAATGGGTACGTGGGTGGAGGTCCCGGCCTGCTCAAAGACACAATCGCCTACAACCTCGGCATCCGCATTGATCACACAGCGATGGTGGATTTCGATGGCTTTCGCCGCATTGTGGATACACTGGGCGGCATAGACCTTCCGGTCTCGTGTGCCTACACGGACTGGCGGCTGATCGATCCTTCCTACGATCCGTATAATGAAAACAACTGGTGGCTCTACACGGTGGGGCCGGGCCAGGTCCATATGGATGGCGATCTCGCTCTCTGGTATGCGCGTTCACGCATGAAGTCCAGTGATTTTGATCGAGGCCGCCGTCAGCAGGAAGTCCTGCGCGCGATCTTTAACAAGGCGCTCCAGTCCGACACGTTTAGCAAAATCCCCGACCTCTATAACGATCTTTCCAGCACCGTGGTCACTGACCTTGGCCTGGGCGATCTTTTGCGCATGGCACCCTACGCGCCCAAGCTGACAAATGCCGATATCCGCGGTTACTATATCCGTCCGCCGTATGTCAGTTCGTGGATTACGCCGGGCGGCGCCTCCGTGCAGCTTCCCAACGATGCGATGCTCAAGGATCTCCTCATGGAAGCGACCACGCTCTCGCCCCGCGCGGCCGAACGTGAAACCATCAAGGTGGAAGTCCAGAACGGCACAACTCTGGATAGTTACGACACGCTGGCAGCCTCACGCCTCAATTACGCCGGCTACGAAACCACGATCTCGGCAGCCGACCGGCGTGACTACTCCAACTCTGTGCTAGTGGATTTCACTGCCGGACAGGACCCATCCCAACAACAAGCAATCATCTCGGCCCTTAACCTGACGTCGGCAAATATCATTTCCCTTCCCGACGCTAACAGCCCGGTCAAATACCGCGTCATTCTCGGCTACGATTACGCACCCTGCTTCCAGCCGCAGGACCTTTCTCACTAATTTTCTCGTCAAATCAGGGGACCAAACAGTAGTTGACAAGCGCCTTATTTTTCGCTAAACTATACGCAAGAGACTATGCGCTACGGCGCAAATCGCATTTCCACAACTTACCTTCCCAATTGGCTACCCGCTCCCATGAAAAGTTGTGGCACCGAAAGGAGGCTCCATGAGCCCATCAAATGATTCAGCACATCTGACTCCTCAAACTCCTCTCACACCGGCCATCCATGCCTGGGAAATGTTCCTTTATGACCAGGGCCGTTCGCCCAACACTGTAAAGGCATTTCTTTCGGATGTACGGCTTCTGACTCAATTCCTTCCACCTGACCGCTCCCTCGGCTCCATCACCACCGATGACCTCAACCGCTTCTTTGCATGGATGGAAAACGAACGCGCCGTTCCCTGCAGTCCAAAGACGCTGGCTCGGCGCATTACCTCCACCAAATCCTTCTTCCGCTGGCTGCACACACACGGTGTCCTGACCCTTGACCCTGCCGAAAAGGTCTTACAGCGCTCAGCGATCAGCCCCCTCCCCCAGGTGCTTAATGAAGACGAGTATGAAGCCGCCCTGCTTGCTGCTGACCGCCATCGTCGCGACCGCAAACCCGACGCACGCCCGTACACCTTGCTCTATCTCCTGCTTACAACCGGCATCAAGAAAAGCGAATGTCTCGGCATCCACATCAATCATATTGACCTGGAAGCACGAGAGGGCCCGCAGGTTTTCATCCGCTATGCCAGCCCTGCCAACCGTTACAAGGAGCGCAAGCTAACCCTGCCGGAAGATTGGGTACCAGCCTACGATGAATACATCGCGCAATACCAGCCTACCGACCGGCTCTTTCCCTGGTCTCCGCGGCGGCTGGAATATCTGCTCGAGGATGTTGGCTCGGAGGCCAGCCTCGACAAACACCTCTCCTTCGATATGTGCCGCTGGACGTGTGCCCTGCGCGATTATCAATCCGGTATGGAAGCGGACAAGGTCCGCCAAAAACTCGGAGTCTCCAAGATCCAGTGGCGCGAGATATTCATGAAGCTGCGCCAGTTGAATGGCGAGCTTAAATAAGAAACTTCCCTCATGCTTCGAGCGTCGACCCCGGCGCTCGATTTTCATACAAAAACCGCCGAGGACGGCGGCCTCGGCAAATTATTCTTGTTGGGGACTTTCTTCTGCGGGTTTTTCAAGGGGTTGTGTGATCGACAAATACATCACATGGCGTGAAGTGGTTTTCAATCGAAACGGGTGCGCAGGGCGATAGCCTGGAATCCACACTACCACATCACCGGAACATAACAGCGGCCAGCGATCACGCACACGCTGCGGCATCTTCTCATTGATGAGGAAGTCCGATAGCTTTTGCGAATGACCATCCATGCCGAGCGGCTCGAAGCGGTCCCCGGCGCGGCGCGTGCGCAATTCAAGTGATGAGGGCAAAGACTCCGCATCCAGCCAGACCTGAAACTGATCCTCGTTTTTTTCGGCCTGTTCGCGCGCGAGAGCCGGCAGACGCCATCTTTCGCAATTGAATTTCCAGCCGCCCGAGAGATCAATCACACCGGGAATTGCAAGCGGGATCGGCTCACACTCCTCCGGCAGCAGCGGCCAGCGATTGATTGGAAGATCCGCGTCGGGAGTACAGACATAAATATGCTCGCCCTCACGGAATAATCGCAGGCCCCCGATCAAATCCACGCGGGGCGGATGGTTGGGGTCGTTGAGGAACGATGTCGCACGCTCAATGGCTGCATAGTTCGTCTCCTGCCCGGGACGCAGAGTCAGTATGGCATGGCGCAGCAGGTTGCGGCGGAGTCCGAGCGGTTGATTCGTGAGACGCGAAAGGTCAAGCGTGATCATGTCCGGGTTCATGTCCGTCACACACTCGCGCCAAGCTAAATCGAGCGCCTCCTTGATAAAGGTGTGATCCGCTTTGAGGCTGTGAGTCATGCGGAGAACGGCCTCCCGAAATTTAGGGTTATACGTCTCAAGATTGGGGATCAACAGATGTCGAAGCCGATTGCGGAGAAAGTTAAGCGAGTCATTGCTCGGATCGTATTGAGGGCGCAGCCCATGAGCCGCACAATAGACAACCGTTTCCTCCCGCGAGACATCCAGCAAAGGCCGCACAATAGGAATGCTGTCATCAAAAGTTTTCAGGATCGAACGGTAGGACATTCCCCTCAGACCTGAAAGCCCGCTGCCGCGCAGGAAGTGCATGAGCACGGTCTCCACCTGGTCATCTGCCGTGTGCCCAACCGCCACGGCCTGTGCTCCATGTTCCCGTGCAAGGCGGAACAGAAAACTATAACGCAGATGGCGCGCCGCTTCTTCAATGGATAGGCTTTCCTTTGCGGCATAGGCGCGCACGTCCGCACCGTCCACCATGGATGGAATCATCAGGCGCGCGGCTGTCTGCTCCACACTATTTGCATCCATGTCCGCTTCGGGACGAAGGTGATGGTTGAAGTGTGCAACGATCAGCGAGTATCCCGCCTGTCGCGTTACGCTCATGAGACATAAGCTATCCGGTCCACCGGATACGCCCACAATGATCGGACGGTCCTTGGTGAGCCCACACTGGTCGCTCAAAATGGCTTCGATATTCTCAAGCATGCGTCTACTAAACCATAAAGGTGTGAAAGATTTTGACTACGGGGAGACTTTACCCGAGTTGGTATAACTCCACAAGTACTCCCCCAGTCGACTCGGGATGGATGAAGGCATATTTTTTCCCATCCGCAGCGAGACGCGGTTCCTCGTTGATGAGGCGGATGTTCCTCGATTTGAGCTGTGACATCATCCCTTCAATATCGTCCACTTCCAGGCAAAGGTGATGCATACCAGGCCCGCGTTTTGCCAGGTATTTGGCGATCCCGGAATCATCCGTCGTCGGCATCACCAGTTCCACCTCGGCACCGGCCAGCGGCATAAAGGCAACCTGTGATTTTTCTGCTGGAACGTCGCGCAGTTCGTGCAGGTCAATGCCGAGCGCGTCGTGCCAGAAGGAAAGAGACTTTTCCATATTGTCCACGACGACAGCAATGTGATTGATGGCTTTGATTTTGGGCATAATTCTCCAGATAACTTCGCCGTGAGGAGAGCGAGGTGCAGTCGAAGGGCGCTTCGACTACGGCCTCCGCTCAGCGCGAGTTAATCTCCAATAGATCCATATACGCACCTTCAAGCAGATCGCTCTCCAGCACGCCCAGTTTGTATATCAGGTCCTCCGCAATGGCCTGTCCCTCCGAATCTAACTGTCCATCGCGCATGACCACTTCCAATTCCATGAACTGACCAAGTCCCTCCACATCGTCCAGATGTATGCGTGTCTGGCCGACGAGGTAGAGGTAGCGAATCTTCTTAACGACGCCGCGTATCCCGTATGCAAGTTCAAGGACGCGTATCAAGTTTTCAGGATCGGTTGTCAGCGAGATATGATAGTCCGATCGTTTAGGACCGTCCTGGTCAGGACGCTCGTAGTAAATAAGCTGCCCCTGCTGGGGAGCAAGGCGGCGCAATTTCAAACGTCCGCGCGGGACATTGAAAAATGTATCCTCTTGCGGGATCACCTGGCAGGGAGTATCCGCCAGCGCTTCTGCGCGGCGGCGGATCACGTCAAAATCGCGGACTCTGGCTTTGATTTCGATGTTGGAAGGCATGGGGTCTAGTTTACTCTAAGAGGGATGAACGCGGACTGAGGGATAACCTTCTCGGGCCACGACGCAAAAGAAGCTACATCCTGCCCACACGCGCGTGCAAGCTACTGGAAAACATAGCGTGTGTGTTCGTCGGCCGGCAGATATTGGATCAGCAATAGCTCACCATAAGGCGTCACGTTGAGCTTGATGTAGCGAGGTACTTCCGATGACCAAAGCGGTTATGTTCATAGGTAAATAGATCCGTACTGGATTCCTTGCCGGGTTCCAGCTTCGGCAGGAGTCTCTTCTTTTCGCCTAATTCGCCACATTGAGAAAGCCAAGCAGACGCCAAAGACCCCGCATCATTCCATGACCGAAATCTGGCGTCAAGAACTGATTCGGACACGACCCCGGAATGATCTCGATCCCGTTGGCTTTGCACATTTCCACTGCGGCTGGCGAGACACTGGTCATGCCTGCCGCCAGACCGGGCTTTGTCCCCATCATACAGTGCATCCACACATGCTTGATCCCCAAATCCACACACTGCTGGACGATCTGCTCAGTCACTTTCGGATTGGCAAGGATGAATACCGCATCAGGTTTTTCGGGAACGGATTTTAGATCTGGATAGCAGGTTTCACCCTTGAAGGTTCCAATGCGCGGATTCACCGCATAGACCTGATACCCGTTCTTCTTGAAATTGTCATAGGCGAGGTTACAGCCCGTCTCACGTTTATCTGAGACGCCTACTACTGCAATCTTCTTCTGTGCCAGGAAATCCTGAACAAGACTGTCAACTTTCATGTTGCCCTCCGGATACAAAAGGTTTATATACCGATTCTATGCCTTATTTGTCCGACTAGCAATAAGGCAATTCGTCACGATTTTCAGGCGTGGTTTCGATCTTTACATACTCGCTTGATTTGTTGCCCAACAATCCCATCGCAAGATGATAGAGCGCATAAAGTTCCAGCGCGAATGGAAGGTAACCGCCATAACCCAGCAGAGGCATTTCGAAAACGTGCAGCCAGTCTCCCCATGAAACGTGGTAAACCCATTTTGGATAGGAATAGTAGTTCCACATCTCCCAGAAAAACGCGGTCATCAAAACACCAAGCCAGAGCGAAATCACAGGACGCCAGTCCCCTTTTGCGGTGAAATCCGCCAGAGAGCGGTTTCCAAGCCAGATGTTGATCGGTTCGAGGATGAAGTACAGGGACAGCCAGATGAATAAAAAGAAAATCCTGGGCCAGATCAACATCAAAGCGAGCATAATCCAGCCGAGGATGAAAAAGCTGAGAGTCGTTCGTTTGCCGGTGCCAATTCGAAGTCCGGGCTTCAGGCGCTTGACGAAATCGAAGCTGGCAAAAAACTCTGCGGTCCCAAATACAGCAGGGACGACGGTTGTGAAGCTTAAGGTCGTCCAAAAAGCGTACTCAAGGGGAGTGAAGATCTCGGCCCCAATGTAAGTCCAGTTCTGGGTACGGACGTTCAGTAGTTCAAAAATCCACCATGCAGGCGCAGAGATGAGAAAGAGACCCAGATATTTGCTCGGACTCCGCCTTAACAAGGATGTCCCCGTACGCCAGAAGACCAGGCCATCCATGGCAAGGCAGTATCCAAGCCACATGGGGAAGAAACCCCAGTGCGTTCGTGGACCCGTGAGTGTCCAATTGAGAATCCAGAAGACGATAATGAGGCTGAGGCCAAGCCAGCCGTGCACAGGCAACTGAAGTTTTTCGCGTGCGATGCTTTTGATTTTGGTTTCCATGCTCCAAGTTTACACTGAGCAGACAAAACAGGCGTCTATTGATATTTCTCTAACAAAACTCTTGCTGTGTGGCGATATAGGCACGCTAAAATGATTTCGAGGCAAAAAGAGTCAATCACCCTGGCCCGGTGCGCTTGACGCTCTGGGATAATCGAGGTATTTAATTTCCCTGCAGGAGGCCGCTATGACAGATCCAGCACAAGAAAATACTCAGCAGTTTTCCTTTAAAGCGGAAACCAAACAGCTACTCAACATCCTGATTCATTCGTTGTATAAAGACAGGGAGGTGTTCCTGCGTGAACTGCTCTCAAATGCGTCCGACGCGCTCAACCGTCTGCGCTTCGAGATGGTGACCAATCAGAACGTGGTCGATCCAAAAGCGGAGTTGAGCATCCAGATCACGGCCGACAAAGACACGCGCATGCTCACGATCCAGGATACGGGGATCGGTATGACCCGCGACGAGATCATTGAAAATCTCGGCACGATCGCCCAATCGGGGGCGCGCAAGTTTATGGAAGCGACAAAGGACAAAAAAGTAGACTTCTCACAGGTGATCGGTCAATTTGGCGTAGGATTTTATTCTGTTTTTATGGTGGCGGAGTGGGTCAGTGTGACGTCGCGTTCGTACAGGCCAGAGGCCGAGGCGGTGACCTGGTATGCCACGGGCGAGGACAATTATCAGGTCAGCGCGGCAGCCATGAGCGAGCGTGGAACGAAGGTTCAGATCAAGCTCAAGGAGGACGCGGCTGAGTTTGCGGATGAGTTCCGCATCAAGAACATCATCCACAAGCATTCGGACTACATCGGCTTCCCCATCTATGTTGGTGACAGCAAGGAGCCGGTCAACAAGCAGACGTCGCTGTGGCGTACTTCGAGACAGGAAGTAACCGAAGAACAGTACAAGGATTTCTACCGCCAGACCACGCTGGAATTTGATGAGCCGCTGATGCACATCCACATGGTCACGGATGCACCGGTTCAGTTATATGCCTTGCTTTACATTCCCGGTAAGGCCGAGCGCGGACTCCTCTCCCTACGGAAGGAGGATGGACTGAAGTTGTACTCCCGCAACATCCTGATCGATGAGTACAACAAGGACTTGCTGCCTGAATATCTGCGCTTTGTACAGGGCGTGGTCGATTCTGAGGATTTGCCGCTCAACGTCTCGCGCGAGACCATCCAATCCAGCACGTTGATGATGCGTTTGAAAAAGGTGTTGACCAACCAGGTGATCCGTGAACTGGAAACGCTGGCTAAAAACGATGCCGAGAAGTATCAGACTTTCTGGCAGGAGTTCGGCGGATATATCAAACACGGCGTGGCGACGAACGCGGCAGAGGCCGAGCAGTTGAACTCGCTGCTGCGCTTCAAGACCAACCTGCATCCTGAAAGCTGGTCTTCACTGGAGGACTACGCTGGACGCATAAAAGAAGGACAGAAGCATATTTATTACATCGTGGGCGAGGATCCAAAGTCCGTGCTGCGCAGTCCGCATTTGGATTACTTCGCTTCGCGCGGGACAGAGGTGCTGCTCCTAACCGATCCGATGGATTCGTTTATGCTGATGGGCCTGCGTAAATACAAGGATTATGAACTGCAAAATGTCGCCCAGGCGGAAATTGATACCAGCGAAAAGCCAAAAGAGCAGGCAGAGGCAGAGAAGATTCCAGAGGCCGACTTCGGCGCCCTGGTGGAACGCTTCAAGCAGGTCCTTGGCGAACGTGTGACAGATGTACGCGCCAGCAACCGGCTTTCGCAATCCGTTGCGCGGCTGGTGGACCCGGAAGGCGCTCTCAACCCGGAGTTACAGCGAGTCTATAAATATCTGGGCAAAGAATATGAGGTTCCAAAGAAAGTCCTTGAACTGAACCCCACGCACAAAATCCTGAAAAGCCTGCTCAAACTGGACAGCGGCTCGGATCTGCAAACCGCGATCATCGAACAAATCTATGACAGCGCGCTGCTGGTCGAAGGTCTGCACCCGGACCCGTCCAGCATGGCGCCGCGCATGCAGCAGATCATCGAGGCGGCTCTGGCTAACATGAGGGAAGACTCGAAATAGCAGCCATGTCATTCTCCCGAAGGGAAACCGCTTTGGGACGGTGTGAGCGACCGTAGGGAGCGAAGAATCTCACTCTCAAGAGAAGTTCTAGATGCAAATGAGATTCTTCGTCGCCGATCTGCGGCTCCTCAGAATGACATACAAGTTACCTGCAAAATTCCATGGCGGTTGCCAGGTAAATATCTGCACAGGTCTTGACGCTGGCAAGCTCCACCCATTCTTCATTCGCATGCGCTCCGGCGCCGGCAGGGCCGAACAGCAGAGACGGAATCCCGGCTGCTGAGAGAAGCGCGGCATCTGTCCAGAACGGCACACCGGCAACTGGGAGTTGATGATTTAGTACACCTGCAGCTGCAGACTGAATCGTTTTGACAATTTCTGAGTCGGGTGAGGTCTCCAGCGGCGCACGGTCGATTCCTCGTCGTACGGTCGCTTTGAAGGAGGCGTCTCGTCGCTGCAAATCCCGAACAATGCTCACAAGTTCAGCCTCCACTTTTTCCGGCGTTTCGCCGGGAAGCGTACGCCGTTCCACTGAGAGAGTGCATCGCTCCGGGTAACTGGAAAGTTCCTGTCCGCCCTCGATTAGAGATGCATGCAAAGAACCACTCCCCAGCAAAGGATGCGTTGGATTTGACCGGTGATATTGGTCCAGCTTCTCCAATTCGACCAGAACCTGTCCCATCTTGACAATGGCATCCACCCCTAGATCCGGGCGTGACCCGTGAGCCGCGCGGCCGGTCGTCTCGACCTCCAGCCAGACGAATCCGCGGTGCGCCAAAATTAACTGAAGCTCCGTAAACTCAGCAACTATGGCACCGTCCGCGTGGAAGCGATTTGCCAGTCCCATTGTGCCGAGGCTGGCATGTTCCTCGTCCATAACCCCCATAAAAATGACATCTCCACGCAGCCGCTGCTTTTTGGCCACGGCAATGGCTATCATACAGGCCGCCAGGCCGCCTTTCATATCGTATGCCCCCCTTCCATGCAGGCGGCCGTCTTTGATCATTGGCTCATGCGGATGCGGCATACCGGCGGCCCCAACCGTATCCATGTGACCGTTGAGTAGAAGTGTTTTCCCGCCGCCGGTACCGCGCGCAATTCCTACTACGTTGGGACGGCCTGAAACCGACTCGATCAGTTCCACTTCCACGCCGGCTCGCTCCAACCAATGAGCAATGTAGTGAGCGATTTCTGCTTCGCCCGGCGATCCGGGCACCAAGTCCGGGTTGATCGAGTTGATCGAAACAAGGTCACTGAGCAATTGAGTTAGTTCTTCCATAAAGTCACACCTTTATCTTTATAAATTATTTGCCTCCGCTAAAGATATAACACATAAAAGCAACTCTCGCGCAAGACCTCATACCCAAGCCCACTATACAGGCGCAACGCATTTTGATTCTGTGCACGGACTTCCAGATGAGCTTCCTCGAGTCCATGCTGCTTGAGATACTCGAGTCCGAGGGTGATCAAGGCTCGGGCAATGTCCTTGCCGCGCCAGTCAGGATGGACGAAGATGTACTCGGTATACCCGATCTTCCTGCCAGTGTGCTGGTTTTCTGTTTCACTCCAGAATACTGATGTATTCCCCACAAGCTGATCCCCATGAAAGGCCGCAAAGGTTGTGCCCACCGACCATTCTGGAGACTGCATAAAGTATTGCCACTCTGACAGTTCAATCGGCGCTTCGGGGAAACACTCATTCCGCACGCGGACGTACATTTGCTGCTCCGCTTCGCTTTCCATCCGCCAAGGACGAATCACGATCTCTCCCCTGGGCGCAAGAGAGGGAATTTCCCGTGATAGGTCGCGCCGCATGGTGAATACACTCTCTGTATACTGACAGCCCTTCGAGAGAACATATTCGATGCTGGCTGACTCTGATGGATAAGACTGGAACGTCAGATGGATGGGGTGGCCAGGAAACCCACTGGTTACTTCGCGAGCACGGTTGAGGACCCGATCCATGAGTCCATCCTTGATTTCCTTCGCATCGTTACGCGCCGGATGGACCTTGATCTCCGTCCATAAGGTATGCGGTCGGCTGGAAGAATCCTGGATCAGAACAGGATAAAGAGGCGCATACCCGATCACGTCCCCGCATTCATCCGCCGCGCAAAACACATTCCGTCCGCTTTCAAAGGCAGGCGAGAGATATGCTTCGCCGGGAATGACCGGGGCTTCCGGATAGATTGCGGCATAAGCCTTCTGTAACTCAATAACAGCGCGGCTATGGGCGGAAGAAAAAGGTTGGATTGTGAATTTTTTCATGCAGCCAAATATAACGCCAAACCTGAAGAAGATGTGGAAATTCAAATTGTGAGAAAAGCTGGGGGTAGGACTGCCAATAGGCGGAAACAGCCCTAAGTCCCGTACAAAGCGAGGGATGGGGAAGCTCGCCGACCAGGAAGAGCGACTTTGAGCAAACGGCCCAGACAAAGAAATTGGAACTATATCAAAAATTTTGATTTTTTATCAAAACTATTGACAAATCCAAAAATATTTGCTAAGATGGCGACATTGGAGTACGCCAGATGCCACTGATCCCTCAATCCTGCCCCAGTTGCTCGTCCCCGCTTGTCGTTACCCAGCTCAATTGCACGGTCTGCGGCACGGGTGTGGTCGGCAAGTTCGAGCTATCCCCCTTTTTTCGCCTCTCCCCTGAAAGCCTAAAATTCCTCGAAGAGTTTGTCCGCAACCGCGGCAACGTGAAGGAAATGGAACGGGAAACGGGCGAATCCTACTGGGCCATCCGCCGCCGCCTCGATGAAGTCATCGCGGAGATGGGCATGGAAGCGCCAAAAGAGGATGCCGTCTCGACCAGCCGCCAGGAAATCCTCGCCCGTCTCAGCCGCGGCGAGATCAACGTGCAGGAAGCCACGAAACTTCTCTCTCAAATCAAAGGATCTTTGGGCAATTCCACTGATAGCTAGCCGAAAATGGGATAGCCCCATTTTCGGCCTCCCTTTCAGAGCAATGACTGATAAACACTCAAAGGAGAATAACCATGAATGGACAAAAAGAACGCTTAATGGTTTTGGATATGATCGCCGAGGGAAAGATCACCGCTGAAGAAGCGGAGGAACTTTTCAAAGCGATGGAAATCTCTGAGGACGAGCGCGTCTCAGCTCCGATCCCGCCTGTTCCTCCCCTTTCGCCTTTATCCCCGCTGACACCGACTCCTCCCATCCCCCCCTCGAATGCCTCCGCCCGTGACCTGGTCGCCGCCTTGAAAGAAGCGGACATTGATCACGTCACCCTCAGCGATGTGCAGGAAATGCAGGCCCATAACCTGACCGCTGAATTCATCCGCGAAATGCTCGCACTCGGCGTGGAGCCCGACGGCCTTGGCGAATGGATCAACCTGCGCGTCCACGATATCACCCCGCGCTACGTCCGCGAACTGCGTGAGATGGGCATGACGAGTTTCGATGTGGATGAACTCGTGGAACTCAAGTTCCACGGGGTTTCTTCAAAATATGTTGCAGAATTGCACGAACTGGGACTCAAAGATTTCGACGCTGATCAACTCGTGGAGCTAAGTAACAACGACGTTTCTGCAAGGTACATTGCAGAGCTGCGCCAGGCAGGTCTCAAAGACCTTGACGTGGATGAGTTGATCGAGTTGAGCCAGCATGACGTCTCATCAAAATTCGTGCGGGAGTTGAGCGAACAGGGGCTGAAAGAGCTGGACGTGGATGACATTGTCCAACTGAGTAACCATGACGTTTCGCCCAAATACATTAGTGAATTGAAAAAGCTCGGATTCAAGAATCTTGACGTCGATGACCTGGTCGAACTCGGCAACCACGATGTCTCCCCCGAATTTATTGCTGAGCTCAGCAGAGCTGGCATCAAGGATCTGGACATTGATGATTTGACCGAGCTGAGCGATCACGGTGTCTCAGCTGACTTTGTCGTCAAATTGCATTCGCTTGGCATCAAAGATCTGGTTCCTGATGAACTCGTCGAACTGGCTGACCACGACGTTTTACCCGAATTCATTGCTGAACTGCGCGAACTGGGACTGAACGATCTTGACCCTGATGATTTCATCGAACTGCGCAACCAGGATATCTCCGCGAATTTCATAAAATCCATGAGTGAACTGGGCCTGAAAGATTTGGACATCGATGAATTCGTGGAACTGCGCAATCACAACGTGACCCCAAAGTTTGTGCGAGAACTGCGTGAGATGGGTTTCGACGATCTCCCTGTGGATGAACTGATCGAACTGAGCATTCATCACGTCACGCCGCGTTTCATCCGTGAAATGCGCAGCAAATACGGCGAAGGCCTTACTATCGACCAACTGCTCGAAATGCGCGTTCACGGCGTAGACGACGAGCTGCTGGAGGAGCTTCGGGCCGCAGGATTGAAAATTGAACGCTGACTGAAACTTGAACCTCATTCCGTCTCGAAAGTCCAACAGGATTTTCGAGACTTTTTGTTTCCATATTATTGGTGTCATTGCGAGCGAAAGCGAAGCAATCCCCTGTTTACAAATAGGCTCAACGGATGAGATTATTCCGTTTAAAGCAGAGACTGCTTGGGGCTTCGCCCTGGCAGTCCGCTGAAACCAGGTGGGGCAATGACATAGAGAAAAGACACTTGAATTTTGCACCCACGCTGACTACACTATTAGTGAAGGATTGTACATACTGGGTTTCGCGGAGGGTTTCCATGTTTGAGACTTTGGAATCGCCCACGTCGCAGGGGGAATTGTTCACATCGCCGGATGCTGACGAGGCACGGGCCTTCTTTGCCCAAAAATCACGCGCCATGACCGATAAGCGGATGTCCGTCTCGGAGGCTGTCAGCCGCTTTGTCCATGATGGGGACTATTTCGCTTCGGGTGGCTTTGGCGGCGTGCGTATTGCCACGGCAGTACTGCATGAGATCGTCCGCCAACGTAAAACGGGGCTCGGCCTCTCTGGCCACACCGCTACCCATGATTTCCAGATCCTGGCCGCAGGCAAATGCTTCGACCGCTGTGACATCGCCTATGTGGTCGGCCTGGAGCGCCGCGGTCTCTCCCCCAACGCTCGCCGTTACCTGGAGAGCGGAGCGGTCCGCATGACGGAGTGGAGCAATGCGACCCTTGGCTGGCGTTACAAGGCCGCGGCCATGGGAGTTCCCTTCCTGCCCGCGCGGTCCGTGCTCGGCACAGATACCTTTAAACACAGCGCGGCCAAGGAGATCATCTGTCCATTCACGGGACAAAAACTGCTTGCCATCCCGGCGCTCTTTCCGGACGTGGGCGTGGTCCATGTCCACCGAGCAGACGTGTACGGCAACGCGCAGGTTGACGGGATCAGCGTCGCAGACTACGACGTTGCCCGGGCGTGCAAACGACTCATCGTTACGACCGAACGGATTGTCAGCACAGACCAAATCCGCGAGAATCCCTGTCAAACGTTCATCCCCTACTGGCTCGTGGACGCGGTCTGTGAGGTCCGCTACGGCAGCTATCCCGGCAATATGCCCTACGAATACTTTTCCGACGAGGAACATCTTGCGGAGTGGCTCGAAGCGGAGAAGGAAGAGTCCAGGCTGCGAGTCTTCATGGATAAGTACGTTTACGGCACGCGGAATTTTACAGAATATCTGGCGTTGAAGGGCGGCGAGGTGCGTATGCAAGCCCTGCGCGAGCTTGAACCGCTGAAGCGCCGTTAGGAGGCCGCGATGTTCATTGAAAAAATCCAATACAACTTAATGGAGCTGATGGTCTGTGTGGCCTCGCGTCAACTGGAAGATGGGCGGACAGCCGTCATTGGCACGGGGATGCCTTTGGCTGCAGCCATGCTCGCACAGAAGACAACCGCGCCGCACTTGGTCACGATGTTCGAGGCGGGCAGCGCCGCACCCGAGCTGGTAAAACTGCCCATCTCGGTGGCAGATTCATACACGCAGACCCGCGCCCTCCTGCACGGAAGCATGGATGAGATCATGGAGTCCTGTCAGCGCGGCCTGGTGGATTACACCTTCCTCGGCTGCGCGCAGATCGACATGTACGGGAACATCAACACATCCATGATCGGGACGGATTACGATCATCCCCGCGTCCGACTCCCCGGCAGCGGGGGCGCCAACGACCTGGCTTCTCTCTGCTGGAAGACTCTCGTCATCACCCCGCACGATAAACGCCGCTTCGTAAGCAGACTCGATTTTCTCACTACACCCGGCTACCTGACTGGTCCCGGCACGCGCGAGAAAGCTGGACTGCCGCGCGGAGGCGGACCCTATAAAGTCATTTCCACGCTGGCGCTCATGGGCTACGACGAACTGACCAAACGCATGAAGGTCGAGAGCCTGCATCCCGGCGTGACGAAACAGGATGTGATCGACAATACCGGCTTCGAAATGCTGTTCGCCGATCCGCTGCCCATCACCCCTGAGCCAACGCACGAAGAATTACTCATCTTGCGCGAAGAGGTGGATCCAGAAGGCGTGATCGTCGGGAAGTAAGGCCGATCCATGATCTATTCCCACTTCTCCCCCAATATCGTCAGACCCTACCCCAAGACAGGAGCCACATATGTTGAAGGAAAGACAGGAAGACCGAAAGAAACTGAGTACATTTACGCCGGTCTATGATGCCCGCCAGGACACACTCTTGGGCTATCTTGCGGACCTAACCCTGCAGGGCGCCAAACTGGTCGGCGAAAGCCCAATGGAAGTCGGGCAGCACGTTTTGCTGGCGATTGCCTGTCCTGAGACCGGTGAACTGGGCGCCCTGCGTCTGAGGGTCCCCGCCCGCGCTGCCTGGTGCAGACAGGACGAGACCCCGCAGTATTTCAACATCGGGTTTGAGTTTCAGGAAACCAGCCAGGAAAATAAGAAAGTGATCGAAGCGGTGGTGGAGAGATATCAATTGCGCTGTGCGCTGCACAGGTAATCCAAGACCTAAAACCACGGGCCACGAGCGTATGTCCGTGGCCCGTGATTCTATACTCAGTGCGGTCGCTTTTTAGCACTGAGGCATTATACTGAAAGGGGATGGGCAATCGGAGATTTAGGAGTAGGATAGCAAGAAATCTTATATTGCGAAGGGAAAACCACCATGAGCATCTTGAATTCCTTACCTATCGTTATGATCGTGGCTTTTTGCGGGGTTGGATTGCTGGCTTTGGTTATTGTGGGCATCGTCGTAGCCGCAGTTGTCTGGGGATTCAAAAAGGGAAATGTGAGAATCTCAACAGGCGAAAGAAACTTTGATGATTTTGGTCGCTAAAATCCCTCCGCCACATACTCTCCCCACACTTCCCTGAGTGTGTTGCAGATCTCTCCGAGCGTGATGTCGTTTTCGACGCACTCCACAAATAACGGCATCAGGTTCTCAGTCCCGTTTGCAGCGGATTTCAGCTTCCCGAGCAACTCATCAACTCGTTTCCCGTCTCTCCCCTCTCTCAACTCTTTCAACTTCGCCTTTTGCGCAATCTCAATCGCGGGATCGACAAACAACCTCTCCAGGCTTCTTTCCTCTTTCACCTCAAACGCATTGACCCCAACCACGATCGCCTCTTTCTTCTCCACCGCTTTTTGCGCAGCATAGGCGGCATTCTGGATCTCGTTCTGCATGTAGCCGCGCTCAATGGACTGCAAGGCGCCGCCCATCTCGTCAATTCTGGAAATATAATCGGCCGCCTGCTTTTCGATCTCGTCGGTCAGTCCCTCGATGAGATAGGATCCCGCCAGCGGGTCCACTGAATCCGCCACGCCGGATTCATACGCGATGATCTGCTGCGTGCGAAGCGCCACGCGCACGGACTTCTCCGTAGGCAGCCAGAGCGCCTCGTCCATCGAATTGGTGTGCAACGACTGTGTCCCGCCCAGAACCGCAGACAGGGCCTGGAGGGTGACGCGAACTACATTATTCTCTGGCTGCTGCGCGGTGAGCGTGGAGCCCGCAGTCTGCGTGTGGAAACGCAACTGCCAGGATGATGGCTTCTGCGCCTTGAACCGCTCGCGCATGATTCTTGCCCACAGACGACGCGCGGCGCGGAACTTCGCCACTTCCTCCAAAAAGTTGTTGTGTGCGTTGAAGAAGAAGGAAAGCTGCGGCGCGAAATCATCCACGCTCAAACCGGCCGCAAGCGCTGCTTCTACATAGCTGATTGCATCTGCCAGCGTGAAGGCAACCTCTTGTACGGCAGTCGAACCGGCTTCCCGAATGTGGTAACCAGAGATCGAAATCGTGTTCCAGTTGGGCACTTCCCTGGCGCAGAACCCGAAGATGTCCGTGATCAGCCGCATGGACGGCGCCGGCGGAAAGATATACGTCCCGCGCGCAATGTATTCTTTCAGGATGTCATTCTGGATCGTGCCGCGCAGTTTCCTCACGTCCGCGCCCTGGCGTTTCGCCACGCCAATATACATCGCCAGCAGGACCCCCGCAGGCGCGTTGATCGTCATCGAGGTCGGGACCTTCTCCAGCGGGATTTGATCGAACAGTTGCTCCATATCGTGAATGGACGAGATCGAAACGCCCACCTTCCCCACCTCCCCCGCCGCAATGGGGTCATCCGCGTCATAGCCAATCTGCGTTGGCAGATCGAACGCGACGCTCAACCCGGTTTGTCCCTGTTGCAGAAGATAACGATAGCGCTTGTTGGACTCCTCCGCTGTGGAGAACCCTGCATACTGACGCATGGTCCAGAAGCGCGAGCGATACATCGTCGGCTGGACGCCGCGCGTGAACGGATACTCGCCCGGGAATCCTAATTTTTCTGAATATGATTCATCCGCGCTGAGCATAGTCGAAGCATTGGGCAGCGCCACGCGCGGGACCTCGATACCTGATGAGGTCTCGAAGTGCTCTTTTCGCTCTTTGAACTTTTCCAATGACTTCCTGAGCGTATTCTCCTGCCACTTTTTGTATTGATCCGGGATGGTCATATTAAATCCTTAATAGTGTCATTGCGAGAAGCGTAGCGACGAAGCAATCCCCCAGACATGAAGGAGATTGCTTCGCCCTTCGGGCTCGCAATGACAGGGTAGGGCAAGTATAAATCCAACCGGAAATTCGATGTAGGACAAGTGACATACCGCTAGATGAATAATGTCCCTCGTTCTGCCGCAGTTCCTTGAATTGTAAATGGAAGCTGCGGCGCTTCGTAAATCCCACCAAAACGGTATAAAAATAGAGACAAAAGTCATTTGTGCAAAAACAACGAAAATGCTAGACTCGACGTATACAAGATGATCGGCTGGTTAAATAGCCTCGCACTTTCTTGCGGGCACATCGAAACCAGCAATAGTCAGGAAGCCTCTGAATAACGAGTACGCATCAGTGGGTGGTCTCGGTACGCCCCTCGGCGAGCCTCGGGACTACTTGACCACCGAGTACATAAGGGAGTCCTCTTCATGAACAAAACCTTTCTTTACGTAGGCGCAGGAATATTATTTTTGATTGGCTTATGCCTTCTGGCTTTTGGCGGCATTACACTTTATGGCTCAACGGCTCCAAGCGGTCAAGCAAACTGGGTACCTATTGGAATTGTTCTGGGAATTTTCGGCTTCCTGCTGCTCGCCGGCGGCGCAGGCATGATCATCGCCGCACAGCGCGGGACGAAGACCGAAGTTATCCAGCAGGTCAAAATCGATTTACCCGGCCAGACCAAGATCGAAGAGATGAAATGCCGTTCCTGCGGGGGAACGCTGACCGCTGATAACATCAAGATGGTCAATGGCGCGCCGATGGTGAACTGTCCATTTTGCGGAACGGCTTATCAATTGACAGAAGAACCGAAGTGGTAATTGAGTTTCAGGTGCGAGGTTTCAGGTATCAGGTTTTCAAAACTTGACACCTGACACGTGACACCTGACACGTTTTCTGGAGGGCACATGAAACAAAAACTGCTTGCAATCTGCCTTGTCTTCCTTTTGACGTTTGGCATCGTAGGTGGGGCCTCAGCACAAAGTTATTCATTTAGCCTGGATAAGGAAGTGGTGAACGTCTTCTGGAATTCAGACGGGACACAGAGCCTGGATTACGTGTTTACGTTCACCAATCAACCCGGTGCACACGTTATCGACTTTGTGGACGTGGGCCTGCCAAACAGTAACTATCAATACAACAGCATCACTGCAGATGTAAACGGCAATCCCGTTGGAATTTCTACAGACTACCAGGGAACAGGCTCGGGCGTTGCCGTCGATTTAGGCGGGCAGGCCATTCAACCAGGTCAGACCGGAAGCGTTCACGTTTCTGTCGGCCAGGTCTCAAACGTCATTTATCCCGATGACAAGGATCAAAACTACGCATCCGCAGACTTCGCGCCGACTTATTTCGACGGTCAATTTGTTGTCGGCAGTACAGACCTGACCGTCACGTTTCATCTTCCACCTGGTGTTAAACCTGAAGAACCTCGCTGGCACAGCGCGCCCTCCGGTTTCCCCTCAGAGCCGCAAACCGGCCTCGACAGTGAAGGCCGCGTCACCTATACGTGGCAGAACCCAAGTGCAACCGGCTCGCAACAGTACACGTTTGGCGCGTCCTTTCCAAAAACGTATGTTCCCGCGACTGCAATCGTCACGCCGCCCGCCTTTGATATTAATGGGCTGATCAGTTCGATTCTCAAGGGCCTGGGCCCACTGCTGTTTTGCTGTTTTTTCTTCTTCATGTTTGTCGGGCTGCCGGTGATGACTGCCGTCGGCAACAATCGCCGCAAACTTCAGTACATGTCGCCGAAGATCGCCATTGAAGGACACGGTATCAAACGCGGACTCACCGCCGTCGAAGCCGGGATCCTCATGGAACAGCCGCTCGATAAAGTCATGACCATGATCCTGTTTGGTGTGGTCAAGAAGGGTGCGGCCACTGTTACGAAACGTGACCCACTCACCCTCACGGTCAATGAACCGCTTCCTGCGGATCTGCATGATTACGAGACCAAGTTCCTGCAAGCCTTCAAGGAGACCGGTGTAAATGAGCGCCGTAAAGCTCTCCAGGATATGACCGTTGCTCTTGTGAAATCTGTCTCCGAAAAAATGAAGGGCTTCAGCCGCAACGAGACCATTGAATATTACAAGCGCATCATGGAGTCGGCCTGGGAGCAGGTGCAAAAAGCCGACACACCCGAAGTACAGATGGCCTTCTTCGATCAGCAGCTTGAATGGACGATGCTCGACAAGGATTAC